>SBGE01000165.1 GCA_006226755.1 Deltaproteobacteria bacterium
CTTTCCATCATGGCCAGGTCACGATTAATTGTTCTAATCAGTGAGCCTATTTTGCTATCAGTTAAAACCCCAGGTTTTCTCAACCTTACTGGCTTTAGTTCAGCCATCATTCTCCTGGTAACTCGAGTCAGTGTTCTCCAGTTATTACTTACGACAAATTCTTCGAAGCTCTGAACGCGAGAATAAAGAACATTCAAAATTGAAGAGAGGTTTGGAAGTGTTATCATTTCATCCAAGGCCTTTCTTGTACCTTGGAGACTTTTAATTATTTCAGAGTTTTCGTTTTCGCCTTCAGCAAGAAAGTCGAGTTTTTTTACGTCTCGTTCCAATCTCATCAATGTCTTGATAGCTTCTCTTGATCGATCATTTCCAACTTGAATGCTGATATATTTGATGTCGTCACTATTTTTCAATTTATCAAGATTCGTTGATGCTTCAAAAATCATTGTTATATTTTCGATATTGGCTGGACCTTTTTTCCAAAAGTGCCAAATCCCAAAACCTGTGGCAGCAAGACTGAGTAGAATGATGAAAGTGTGAAAACGGTACGTCGTCCTGGTCAATTTGAACATCGTTAACTCCAACAAGATTTGATCATTTCACGATCAAATCAAAGAAATCTATGTAATGGAACGGACGGGAAAGACTTTGAACTTCCATGTTCTTTCCTTGATTGAATTCCGTCCCTGGAACTTCATTATCTTCATAGTAATCATCCAGCCCTTTTAGATATCCCTGATTAGGAATAATGAGGGAGACAGGATGAAAAATAAATGGGAAGTGAAGCAGCTCACATTCAGGATTTTCATTGAATAAATTATCTGGGATCCCATCCATTCTTTCCACTTCAAAATTTGGATGGATTCGAAGTGTTGTATGCTTCAATTTATGGAGCGAAGAGTAATCATCAACTATGTAATCTGAGAACAAATTTGAGAAGGCTAGATCTAGAATCGCCCCATTGCCACCTGGAACATAGTAAACCACATCATTTCGATGACTCAGATTGAATTTCAATGTACACAGAACCAAGTCTTCTTCTACGGAGTTATTTAGCTCATAAGTCATCAAAACACGCTTTGAGACGAGCTTTCTAAAGAGTCCGTAAATTGATCTACGTTTTTCAGCAATATCAGACTCAAGCGAAATAGCGCCTGTCATATAAAAGTTTTTTCCAACTTGATAGAATGCAACAGAGTTTGAAAAATTAAACTGACTAGAGACAGCTAGTATTGTTGGAATTAATTCAATAAAACGATTCCAATCATAGAGAGACCAGTTTCCTGATTCGAGATTCAAATTGATTGTTGAAAGATTTGGATTCTTCTTAAAATAAAGATGAATCATGTTTTCAACATGATGATTGAGAAGATCATTAACATTTCCGTAAAGACCTGGATCTTTCAGATTGTCTTCAGCCTTTCTTCTGATCTCAAATAAATGATGGTGTGCTCTTGAAATAAGAGGTGCAAGACTTGAATCACCGAGATATCTCAGATCCTCAAGAACCTCTTTACCCTTTTGATAATCGCGTTCTAAATTTTCCATTTTCTCCAGACAAAAAAAAAGAGGAAGTATTTAACTTCCTCTATTATAGCCTGAAAGTAGACCTAGCTGGCCAAATCTTCTGGAGAATCAAAGACATTCTTGAGTTTTCCTCTCAACTTCATAATTGCTTGAGTATGCAGCTGAGAAACTCTCGATTCCGTGACATCGAGTACCTGACCAATTTCTTTTAGATTCAGATCCTCGTAATAATAAAGAGAAAGAACCAATCTTTGTTTTTCAGGAAGCGCCATGATTCCTTCTTTGATTTTATCTCTTGAATTCTTATAGCTGACTGCAGAAAACGGGTTATTCGCTCTGCTATCTTCCATCAATCCGGCCATAAGTTTTTTATCACCACGATTGAACGAAGCACTGTCGTCAATATTAAGTAGAGAAACCGATTTTGCCTTATTCAGAAGGTCATGAAACTCATCTTGTGTACAATCTAGTTCCACGCACATTTCTTCATCAGTAGCAGGTCTTCCAAGTTCAGCTTCCAATTTTGCATAAGCTTTCTCAACCAGCTTTGATTTCTCACGGACTGATCTTGGTACCCAGTCTTGTGCTCTAAGCTCATCAAGGATCGCTCCTCTAACTCTGAACTCAGCATATGTTTTAAACTTGTTGTCTCTTGATGGATCAAACTTCTGAATAGCATCCATGAGTCCGATAACACCACATGAGATCAGATCATCGAGCTCGATATTAGATGGCAATCTAGAAGCAATTTTTTGAGCGATATATTTTATAAGGGGAGCATATTCAATAATGATTTCGTCTTTTACCTTTGGATCAACTGTTGATCGGTAATCTTTGAGGTTCTTGAGTTTTTTAGCAATGGACGACATCAAAACGCTCCTTGTTTTAGCAGATGGGTTGGACTTCCTGTCTTAATTGACTAGTTCCGGCGAGCAATTTCCGGGCATTATAATGCTCACACACACCCTGTTCGGAGAACCTGCCAAGGAGATTAATGAAACTTTTGTGAAGAGAAATATTTGCCTCGTCGAACAGTAACCCATCGAACAAGTCAACTTCCCCACTTTCCAACTGAATTCCACCAAGCACTTGAAGACGACAAGCCAAGAAGTTCTCAACCGTCTCACTAAGCGTTTTAACAATTCTTTTATACTGATTTCTATTAGAGATTTTATTCACGATCAGATGATTTTCTGTAATTCCATAATTCATGTTAAGGATTTTTAACAGAGAGTAACTATCTGTGATCGAAGATTTGTCAGGAGTAACGACGATGAATCTATGATCGCTATAAGCATTCAAAGTCAAAGTTTCTCTCGCCAATCCTGCAGGAGAATCAAGAAAAATGTAATCGTACTTGTTTTCAACTTTTACAAGAATATCGATAAGAAATTTTTCATGATCTTTGCTACTTTCAAAAAGCTCCGTGCTTCCATTACAAGCAGAAAGCAAATTGAATTTTCCGTCTCTATGAAGACATTCTTCAAAAGTGATTTCAGACTTCATAAGTTTTTCAAAATTATTATTAATTGGTAAACCAAGTTTCAATGCTGTATTCGAAAGATTGGTATCGCAATCGATAAGGAGAACTTTATATCCCTGCTCTGACAGCATCTTGCTTAGTTTAAGAGAGATTGAAGTCTTTCCTACTCCACCCTTTCCACTTGCTATGGAAATTGTAACTGCTTTACCTTGATTAAGCCTGACATCGTCATAGCTTGATTGATCCTGATTGTAGCTGTTCTGCGATAACAGCCATTCTTGGGCATTTTTCATGGACTTCCTGTCTCCGAAAAAAAGTTGAATTTCAAAAAACTACAAAATTAAAACTGGAAAATTCCTGCCAAAATCCTTTCAGCAGTTGCAGCTTCCAGATCATCCGGTATCACTTCTCCTGTTCCGTAAAACTTGAATGGTAGCTCAGGGAACTCTTCACTGATGTTATAAAGCGCACCATAGTTCAAGCATAGATCCAGGTTGGTAACAACCGAACCGTCGGCCAAAGATTTATATCTATTGGCCACCTTTTTATTATAAAGTTCAGAGTGAATTGAAGAAAGACAGACCAAGACTTCCACCTTGTCAAAAGACCTTCTTAACCCATCAACAAACTTCTTCGTTTCATCACTTTCTTTTCCACAAACTTTGTAATCGATAAACACTGACTTACCGGCCTCAACAGCTTTTCTGCACTGTGAAACGATTTCAGAAATACTACCAGTTTGCACAACATCAATTTGAAAAACTTTATCAGCAAAATTTGTTGGTTGTTCTTCAGCTGTATTATTTCTTACGACGACAGAATTATCTCTCAGTGCAGCAATTTTTTGAATCATGCTACTCTGTCCGTTACTCGTCTCAGACAAAAGAACAGTAACAACCGGTTGAGTTGTGGCGTCAGTTGAAGAGAAAAGAGGCATTCCAACAGAAATATTGGAGACCATGTCTCTCAAAGCAAATTCAAACACTGTGTCTGTATCTTCCAAATCTTCTCTTGAAAGGTCGAAAGATGCTTTCTTGATGATTCTTTGGATTGATCTTTCTGCAATATCCAAACTCGAAAGTGTATTTCTAAGTTGAAAGATTCCAATCGGTTCAGTTTTTTCAATTCTTTCAATATTTCTTGTCAGTTCATAAAGCTTTTTTTCAAGCTCATCAATTTTGTTATAGGCTTCATCCAAAGCTTCTTGTCCGTAACCAGAGGTAGTTGAAACAGTTTCTCTGACTTCATATCTTTCTTCTCTGATAGGTGCTTCAAGAATAGCATCATTGATGTCTTCAACTCTCATATCATCCATATCAATTTCAGATTCTCTATAGGAAGAAGTCTTTTCTTCTTCCTGTGTCCTGCCATTTAACCCACCTAAGAAATCATCCAAGCTGGATTTGATAGTTTCTGAAATTTCTTTTGTTTTCTTTGAGACGACTTGCTTGTTTAGACCAGCTTTTCCGTAACCAGTATTGGTGACTTCAGTACGTGGTGAATCTGCTTTGTTATGATTGTCGATCATATTGGAAATATAAGACGCCTTATTTGAATAGAATTTGTCTTGCTGATCAGGAGTGAGAACATGATCAACTTTGGCTTTTTTGGTGTAACTCTTCTCAGAGATAGCAGCCGTGATCTCAATTCTCTTTTTCTTGAAAGCTCCCTTCAATCCCTTGTTGGTTACTGTCTTCAGAATGATCGCATCAGGGCCTAATTCTTTTTTAATGGCCTTGAGTGCTTCTTCCAGTGATTCCGCTTCAAACTTACGTACATACATACTACAACCTCACCGTACCTAATGACCTGATGTTAGCGTCAGGACTCAACTCGTTATGACTTACTACTATCAAGTTCGGGATAAACTTTTCAGTAAGTCTCTTGAAATGATTTCTAATTATTGGAGAGCAGAGAACGACCATTTTTTCACCCATGTCAGTCGCCTCTTCAATCTTTTCATTTAGACTAGCTAGTATGTGTTGTGTGACTTTTGGATCCAATGACAGCTGTTGTCCCTGCTCTGTCTGGATCAAGTTTCCAGCAATTGATTCTTCAATTCCACGATCGAGTGTGAACAAAGGAATATCCCCTTGATCTCCTCTGATAGAATCAGTGATTGTTCTATATAGCGATTGTCTCACTGCTTCTGTTAGAGCATCTGGATCCTTGATTGAGGCCCCATGCTCTGCCAATGTTTCAAGAATAGTTCTCAAATCTCTGATAGAGACTCCTTCTCTTAATAGATTCTGAAGTACTTTCAAAACTTGTCCTAACTTTAGTATATCAGGAATCAAATCGCTGACAATTTTAGGGTGAGACTCTTTGAAATTATCCATGATTCTGACCAGTTCTTGTCTACCGAACAGTTCATGGAGGTTAGTCTTGAGTATTTCAGTCAAGTGAGTAGCCACAACAGTTGAGAGGTCTACTACAGTATAGCCATTATACTGAGCATCTTCTTTCTGATCTTCAGTAATCCAAACTGCAGGAAGTCCAAACACTGGTTCAACTGTAGTAATTCCATCAATCTCTTCAATAACAGAACCTGGATCCATTGCCATGAAGTGATCTGGTTGAAGTTCCCCAGTCGCAACTTCCATACCCTTGATCTTGATGGAGTAGCCGCCAGGTTTGAGCTCAAGATTATCTTTGATTCTGACTGAAGGAATAATAACTCCCCAATCAAGAGCAAATTGTTTTCTAATATGTGTAATTCTCTCTAGAAGATCCCCGTTCTGCTCAGAATCAACCAAGTTCACCAGTCCATATCCAACTTCGAGCTCTACAAGTTCGATGGCCAATAGATCTTCCAGATTTTCTGCAGTCGTTTTCTTCTCTTCGTGAATCTCTTGTGATGCTTCGAATTTTTCCTGCTCTGTTTTCTTTTCAATTCTGTATGCAACGAATGCTAACACCAATGAAACAGATAAAAATGGTAGAAGTGGAAGCCCTGGAATAAGAGCGAAAATCGCCAAAACTGAAGCAGCTAGATACATCGCCTTTGGATGCAATCTGAACTGTTTCCCCATCTGGGCACCAAGATTATTATCAGAAGTATTTCTAGTGGCAATGATACCAGCTGCAGTAGAAATGATAATGGCCGGAATCTGAGAGACAAGTCCGTCACCAACTGTCAAAAGTGTGAACGTTTCAGCTGCAGCAGCGACATCCATTCCATTCTGTGCGACACCAACAATGATCCCAGCAAGAATGTTGATTGCAGTAATCAAAATACCGGCAATGGCATCCCCTCTAACGAACTTCGAAGCACCGTCCATAGAACCGTAAAAGTCTGCTTCTTCTGCAACTTCAGATCTTCTTCTTTTAGCTTCAGCATCATCAATCAACCCAGCATTCAAATCCGCATCAATTGCCATCTGCTTTCCAGGCATTGCATCCAAGGTAAATCTTGCGGCAACCTCAGCAACCCTACCAGCACCTTTGGTAATAACCATGAAGTTAATGATAACGAGAATGATAAAGACAATCAGACCAACTACATAATTCCCTTCGACAACAAACTCTCCAAAAGCTCTAATGATGTCACCAGCTGCAGCTGTTCCATCACTACCTCCTCTAAGAAGGATATTTCTGGTTGATGCCACGTTTAAAGAAAGTCTAAAAAGAGTCATCACCAAAAGAACTGAAGGAAAGGTATTAAAATCCAAAGGTTTCTTCGTGTAGATCGAAACCAACAAAATGATGATTGAAATTGAAAGCGTCAAAGCAAGCAAAAGGTCCAGCAACATTGGTGGGATCGGGATGATCATCACCGCTAGAACAAGCATCAGACCGACCCCAATAAAGATGTCGGAATTTTGAGTCAAACTTTTGAATTTTCCAAAAAACTCATTCATGTTTCACCTACACTCGTGGACTTGAATCCAGTGCTTGCTTCTTTTTCTTCAACTTGTATACAAAGGCCAGTACTTCAGCGACTGCCTTATATAAACTTCTAGGGACTGCTGATCCCAAACCTACAGTTTTATAAAGAGTTCTCGCCAAAGGAACATTTTCAACCAATGGAATATCATGTTTCTTTGCAATCTCTCTGATCTTCATCGCCATGTGATCAGCACCTTTCGCCACAACTTCTGGCGAAATCATATTCTCAGGATCATATTTAATAGCGATTGATATATGTGTCGGGTTTGTCACGATTACGTCTGCATTTGGAATCTCAGCTATCATTCTTTTCTGAGCCATTTCACGTTGAATCGCTTTAATTCTTTGCTTAACTTCTGGAGAACCTTCTTGCTCTTTATGCTCTCTCTTGGCTTCTTCTTTCGTCATTTTTAGTTTTTGCCAGTAGCTATACTTTTGATAAGCAAAATCACCAAGAGCAATAACAACAAGACCAGCGATAATCGAGAAAGCCAGTTTTAATAGAAATGTCTTCCCAAAAAGAAATGATTGAGAAAAATCCAAGTGGAGGAATCCACCAAATGACCTGATCTCATCTTTCATAAACAGATAAACGATTGAAAGGATGAAAAGGAACTTAAAGAATCCTTTTGCCGCTTCAACGATTGATCTCATTGAAAAAAGTCTTTTTGCTCCATTGATTGGGTTGATTCTATCCGGTTTGAAGCTCAAGACTTCAGGGGAGAATAGGAATCCAATTTGAGCGACAGTTGAAATAACACCAATACAAACGACAACCAAAAACAATGGTCCAGTACATTTCAGTGCTGTCATAACTGTCTTCGAAGCAATCATCTTCAACATTTTTTCTGAGTAAGCTTTTGATAGCTCCAAAGAATAAAGCCACTCGATATATTGGGTCATCACTTCATAAATAAAGACCATAGTCAGACCCAACGTCAAAAAAGACGCTGAAAGAACCAATACACTGGTCAGCTCTTTCGATGAAGCAACCTCTCCACGCTTTCTGAATTCTTCAATTCGATGCGCGGAGGGATCTTCTGTCTTTTCGCCTTGGTCCGTATCTTCGGCCATGCAATTCCCCTATTAAATGACGAACTGGAACCAATCACCCAACTTCTCTGTGTAAACACGAAAAGCTACATGAAAGAATTCGTCACTGGTTGCTGCAAATACAAGCAGCCCCAAACCAATATTCACTACGAAACTCACCATCAAGACATTCATTTGAGGAACTGTTCTGGCAATTACTCCAAGTACTGTCATGATAAGGACGTTTGTAAAAATTAATGGACTCGCCAACATCAAAGAAGCGAGAAACAAATTTTTGAAATACATAAAGAAAAATTCCGGACTGGTTGCCATTTTTCCCAAGTGCTCGAGGTGCATACTGTGGAATGTGGCCAAAACACCTTTGAACATTGGAATAAGTGCTCCGGAAGTAATCACTATGATAAGAACTGTCCACTGGATTAACTGCTCAAATGGACCAATCTGCTGTCCAGCTTGTGGATCAAAATATCTAACAGCTCCAAAACCAATTTGTTGAGTAATCATGGAACCTGCTGCAATGAATACTGACATGATTGATTTAACGAAGAATCCAACCACCAATCCCACTACAACATTGTAGATGGTCAGATACCAAAAATTCTCTACTCCGAGATAATTGATATCGACCATTATTTGTTTTTCTACATAAGGAAAAAAGGCATAAGTAATGACCAACGTTCCAAGAACTTTGACCATAACCGGCACAGATGCGTTATCGAACATCGGCAATTGCATCATCACGGCCATCCATCTTGAGAAGGTCAACCAGAAGGCAATCAATACTGTGTAGTCGATAACCTGGATATTCATCAGTTACGCGCCACCATGTTTGGAATGTTGATAATCAAGTCTTTCGTAAAATCAGTCAAAGTGTCAGACATCCATGGAGCACAAATCACCATGGCACCAACAATCACAATGATCTTTGGAATAAAACTCAAAGTTTGCTCGTTGATCTGAGTCACTGCTTGAAAGAGTGAAACAAGAATACCCATGAGGAGTGCTCCGAGCAGCATGGGAGAAGAAATCAAAAGTGTTACTTTGATTGCTTGGTTTGAAATTTCTGAAAAAGATTCAATTCCCATAACCTATCCTTACTGAAACGATCTCAAAATCGATCCTGTTACTAATTGCCATCCGTCTACCAATACAAAAAGAAGAAGCTTGAAAGGCAGGGAAACCACAACTGGAGGTAACATCATCATCCCCATTGCCATAAGGACTGAAGCTACAACCATGTCGAGGATCAAGAACGGAATATAAAGCAGGAATCCGATCTGGAACGCCGTTTTTAGTTCACTGATAATGAATGCAGGAATTAAAAAGTGAATGGGAACATCCGCCACTGTATTTGGCTGAGGTCTTCCAGTCACATCATAAAAAAGTTGAATGTCTGCTGTTCTCACTTGCTTTGTCATAAAGCCTCTAAGTGAAACTTCAATTTGATCAATGGCCTGAACAGAAGTCATTTTATCTTTCATGTAAGGAAAGATGGCCTTGTCATAAATTTCTTTTCCTGTTGGTTGCATCACGAAGATGGATAGGAAAAGAGCAAAACCGACCAAAAGCTGATTTGGTGGCATGTTCTGTGTACCAATGGCCTGTCTCATAAAACTCAGAACAACGATGATTCTGGTAAAACAGGTACAAAGAATGAGAATCGCCGGAGCGAGAGTAATGACAGTGAAAAGAACCAAGACTTCGATAGTGTCGACAAGATCCACACCTTGACCAAAATTGACTGCCAATCCTGGAAGGTTCAAGGCATTCTTAGCCGCTGTCGCTTGAGCGAAAACTTCAAAAGGAGCTAGTATAAAAACTAACCCCAGAAGTACTTTCAAAATCCTTTTGATGCTTTGAGCTTCCATGCTCTCTCGCCTTTTAATCCAGCTTCCTACTGGAGTTGTTTGAGGTTTTTGACTTTGCTCTTAATCTGATCAGACAATTTCACTTTATCAGTGGTCTGACTTTCTGTTTTTGCCAGAAATCCTTCGAGGCTAACCTCAGCATTATCTTGAGCTTTTTGAGTCGACTCAATCGCCTTCCCAAGCTCTTTAAGTTTGAATTGTTTATTCTCTGTGGCCGCGGTTCCTAGAGTGGAATCGAAATTATCTCCGGCCACTTTACTTTCTTGAGATTTAAAAAGTCCTGTGGTGTCTCTTAGTTCTGAAAGAAACTCTACTCCTTTATCTGTAGATGAAAGAAGAAAGACTTGCTTGTGAACTTTAACCATCAATAAACTCTTTTTTGGTCCGATGTAGGTGGTGTTTAGGACTTCAACAATATTTGTATCGTTCAAAAACCCCAGCTTGCCTTTGTTTAAAACTCCTTTTCTCATCAGATGCATAACACCGTAGAAGAACAGAAGTACTAGTCCTAGAAATGCAACGAATTTGCCAATATAGCTGGCTACAGAAAACGAAGACTTATTGTTTGCCGCGTCTTTTTTGGCCGAAGAAAGAGTCATATTGACTTCGTCTTTCTTGGCAAAAAGGCCTTTGGCCTGCGTTTTGGCCCCAGCTGCAGCCGCAATGATATTTGTTTCCTTGCTGTTTGCTGTTGTATTTGGAGCATTCTGCTCCTTTTCTTGTACCAGCTTGTCCAGGTAGCTTTCATCGTAAGCAGCAGCGTTGATCTCTGGCTTACTTGGAGTTGATTTTGCTGCTGTATTCATTCCAGGCACTGGAAAATTCAGCTCAATCGCCTGCTCTCTCAAGGTAACATTGATCTGGTTTTCTTTACCGTTCAGATTATAAGGAATCATCGCTCTGAATCTGACGGTATTTTTATCAAATTGGTAAGCTGTCAGTGTGGTATCAAAATCTTTTCCAGCAGTCGTTACCTTCTTCTCGATTTTTGGCCAAACAAATGTGCCAGGCATTTCCACCTGAACCACGCCTTGTTTAACACTCAATTCTGGAGTTTCAGGAACTCTTCCTTCAAGGTTGATGACAACTTTACCTTTTGTCCCTGCTTGGGTGAAATCAACTGATTTTACCTTTACCCCGTTGGCCATCGCCGTAAGAGGAAAAGTCAGGATTGAAAGAATTGCCAAAAAAGATAGTTTTTTCATAAATCCACCGTTATTTCAAAGTTTCGATTCTCTCCACAGGACTGATGATATCTGTCAGCCTGATACCGAATTTTTCGTTCACAACTACAACCTCACCCTTGGCAACCAACTTTCCATTCACAAGAATTTCAAGTGGCTCACCTGCAAGTTTATCGAGTTCTAGAACTGAACCTTGTCCAAGTTGAAGAAGATCTTTAATGATGACTGTTGTTCTTCCAAGCTCAACTGTCACTTTCAAAGGAATATCAAGAATGAAATCAAGGTTCTGAACCTTGAGTTTGTTAAGTGCATCGTCTCCAGCTTTGATCTGATCAGCAATCTGATCAACCTGAATCTGCTCTACGCCTTCGAGAGCCTGGAGATTTGCTTTTTCATGTGTTTGATTGTTGTTTTGTTCTTCCATTTACGACTCCCCTCTTATTTATCTTTGTCTTTGCTTTCAATTAAATCTGTAATCTGAACGGCCCTGTTCCCTTTGTGAACTCCAATCAGACATTTCATTTTTTCAACTCCCTCAACCATCAAGGAGACTTCTCCAGAAGCTTCCTGATTAAGAGGAATGATGTCGCCTCTATCAAGCGTGATCAAATCTCCAACTGTCATCTCCGCTTCTCCAAGCTTCACTGTAAGTGTTGAAGTAGCTTCTTTGATGTGCTCGTTCATGGCCTGAGTCCAGATTGAATCCGCCATATCGTTATCAGTTTGAAAACTTGAAGATAGTTTTTGCTTAATTGGTTCAATCGTTGAGTAAGGAACAACGATCATGATGGTTCCTGAAGCTGATTCAAATTCAACTTCAAGAGTTGTTGCGATAATTACGTCTGATGGAGGTACCACACCAACGAACTGCGGGTTGATCTCAGTTCTAAGGTACTGAGCATCGATTCTGTGTACCGGCGCCCATGCCTCTTCTAGATCAGAGATCGCCATATCCATCACTTTCTTCATGAAAGAAAGCTCAATCATCGTGAATTCTTTTCCATCGATCTTGGTGAATGGTCTATCTGTTCCACCAAAATATGAATCGATGATGGCATAAGCCAGCTTTGATTCAAAAACCAATAGAGCTGGACCTCTTAGCTCGTTGAATCTCATGATACACATACACGATGGAATCGGGAGCGTGTTCACAAATTCACCAAACTTCAAAAGGTCAGTCGAAATCATAGAGATAGTCGAAATCTTTCTGAGTGAGTTGGATAGAGAAACCCTGAAAGTTCTGATGAACCTTTCATAGATAATCTCGAGGATAGGCATCCTTCCCCTAATAACCCTGTCTTGGTTAGTCAGGTCATAGGGCTGGATATTCTCGTCATGGTCATCTACGGCATCAAAATCGCCACCATCTCCGAGAAGATCATCTCCTCCATCATCATTAACCGCATTTAGTAGAGCATCGACTTCGTCTTGGCTGAGTACTTGTGCCATGGCTTGTCCCCTCCTGGGATCCGTAAATGGTTAACTGACATCCTGTCAGCTTAGTTGATTTGAAAACCAACGTAAAAAACATCGATAACATGTCCATCAACCATAAAGGCGTTGATGGCGGCCTTTATCTCTTCCTTGAGATAATTTTTTCCTTCCACTTTCAAGAGCTCTTCCGGTCTCTTGGAGTTAAGAGTTCTGATAATCGCATCGCGTATCTGTGGCTTCCGTGCCTTGAACTCTTCCTCGCTGGAAGTTTTCGAAAATTTAAGTACAGCATTGAGACGAACAAATCTTCTAGGTCCATCTCCTTGCGCAAGGTTGGCAGTGAATGTTTCCAAAGGAAAAAGAATTCCATCTTCTTCTCTCGGCTCACCTGCTTCATCAGATGTTCCTTCAGCTGCTTTTTGCATCTCGGCCTTCACTATATCCTGTAGCGTAGGTCTAGAGGCTTCTTTTAAATGACTTTGATATTGGAACCAAGCAACGGCACCCATCATGACGGTGTTAACCAACACCAACAATGTGAGAAGAGGACTTCCACCCGACTTACCGCCGGACTCTCCACCTTCTACGTTTTCTGTGACTTCGTCGTCTGCCATTTTGAATTCCATCCCTGGTCGAAAGCGCAAATCGGCACTTTCTTCTATTCCTGTCAAAAATTATACATTTCAGATGCCCTGCAATCAAGATGGGACATTCATTCTAGGCAAATAATACCAGTGCCAAATTGCACATCATTGGAATTGCGTAATGTTTAAAAATGTCAGGGTCATTATTTTGACAAAACTGTGAATAATAGTCGGTTTTTGTGGAAAGATTTGCCTATACAAGCTTCGCAGTTCTTTTAATTTGTTTGCTAAAAATAAAAAAGGGAGCCATCAGGCTCCCTTCGATATGATTAATCTGTAAAAACAGAATTACATCATTTCTTTCCAAGCTTTTCCTGGTCTGAATTTTGGAAGAGTCTTGGCTTTGATTTTGATTTTTTCACCAGTAGCAGGGTTAACACCTGTTCTAGCAGCTCTTCTAGCTTTAGTAAAAGTACCAAAACCGATAAGAGATACGTCTTCACCTTTCTTTACTGACTTTTTGATCACGTCAAGCATTGTTGATACGAAGTGATCAGCGTCTTTTTTTGTTAGGTGGTTAAGTCCTTTGTCATTCAAAATAGCTTCAATAAGTTCTTTTCTGTTCATTAGAAATCTCCAAATAGCTAGTGTTAATAAGCTTGTAAGAGAATGGTTGCCCATTTTACTTTGAATGACAA
>SBGE01000220.1 GCA_006226755.1 Deltaproteobacteria bacterium
TATTCCTGAGGCAAAAAACTCAAATATGAGACACAGACCGATTGGACTAGGAGTCCAAGGGTTAGCGGACACATTTATCAAGATGAGACTTCCGTTCGAATCAACAGAAGCGCTTGAATTAAATGCTGAAATTTTTGAAACTATATATTTTGCAGCTCTTACTGCCTCAAAAGATGCAGCGAAACTTGAAGGTCCATATGAGACATACCAAGGTTCACCTGCATCTCAAGGACAGCTTCAGTTTGATCTATGGGGCGTAACTCCTTCAGGGAAAAACTGGGATTGGAACGAGCTCAAAGCAGAAATCGCAGAGCATGGTCTAAGAAACTCATTGCTTGTGGCCCCGATGCCAACAGCTTCGACTTCTCAGATCCTAGGAAACACTGAGTGTTTTGAACCTATTACATCTAACATTTATGTTAGACGTGTGCTTTCAGGTGAATTCGCAGTGGTAAACAGATACCTCGTAAAAGATCTTATTGATGCCGGACTTTGGTCTGACAAAATGAGAAATGCAATTATCGCGCAAAATGGCTCGATCCAAAACATTGAAGAGATTCCTGAAGACCTCAAGAAACTCTACAAAACTGTATGGGAAATCAAGCAAAGAGCGATTATCGATCTGGCCCAAGCAAGATCACCATACATCGACCAAGGTCAAAGTATGAACGTTCATATGGAGGAACCAAATTTTGGTAAACTTTCCTCTATGCACTTCTATGCTTGGAAAGCGGGTCTAAAGACTGGTATGTACTACTTGAGAACAAGAGCGGCCGTAAATGCTGTTCAGTTTACTGTTGATAAAAAAGGCGACGACAAAGTTCAGGAAGAAGCGAATAGAGAGGCCATGGTCTGTTCTATCGACAACCCAGAAGATTGCGTCATGTGTGGAGCCTAAGGAATAGAGCTACCACTGGGGCCGCCACCCCAGAAATTACGAGGATGATTGAGAAAAAATTCAAAATTTGAGAGACGGGGTCCGAATGGACCCCTTTTTTTTTCTTAAATTTGCCGTAAAACATTATCTATTACTTTTATAAGATCTTTATCATTCAAATCTGTTTTCAAATTAATGAGATCTTCACGGGCCGAAAAGGGATCAAGTCTAGACTCAAGCTTTAAAATTTCAACCTCTTTTAAGATCGCCTCTTTGTCACTTTCAGAAAGAAGAATCAAAGGTTTTTGTAGTTCGGCTTTTTTCATTACTGGTTGAATTTTTGCTACCTTCTTTTTAGGTATCGATCGTCGTTTTGATTTTTTCAACGTATTATTCTTGCTGAGTTGATCGATTTCATTCATCGCTTGATTAAGTCTTTGTTCAAATATCTTCTTGAGTTTGGCGTAATCACTTTTTAATTGGTCTATTTGTTGATCACTTTTTCCTCTCAAACCATCCGAGATGAAACTTAAATTAGTCAGATATTTGTTTTCAAGTTTTGAAAAATTGAACCATGAAAGAAATCCAAAGAGCATAACCAATCCAAAACTAAAAAAATATATACGAAGTCTTTTTCCCTTATCTCCTTCAACAGCATTGTCTTCTAAAAGATTTTCAGCTTCCCATTCCTCAAATTCATTAGATGAATCCACACCAAGATCTAATTCATCAAAATGATCTTCTGTAAGTTTGACCTCTTCAGGATCATTTTCATGCGTTTTATCAAAGAGTCCATCCACTTCTAAATCGAGATCAAGCTCTTGCTGTTCAAACTCTGAAAACTCGGCCTCAAGAATTTCTTCATCTTCGATTAAAACATCTTCTCCCCGAAATCCATCCTCAACAATCACAGGAGTCTCTCTTGGAGCAATTTTATACTTGAGCCCGTTAATTTCTAAAATATTCTCAGGACCCAAATGAAAAACTTCACCAATTATCAGATTGTCTACGAATAAAGTATTATCTTCTAATGCTTCCCTTGTGGCCTCTAGCAGACAATTCCCTTCAACATCTCCAAGTGTAAGAGACACACCAGGAGCGAGAAAAAATTTGTCACCTACAAAAAGTTCAATTTCTCTATCCACATCACACAGAGGGATTAATGACAAGCTCTCTGTTTTTTCTTCATCAAAACTTAACTGATTTAAATCTTTATCAAATTCCATGCCTCTTCTCCTTCATCAATTTATCTACTGTAAGTAGATTTTTGTTTATCCATTGTTTTCTTGAATATTCATGTTTAAGCGCCAGGGCCAAAAGTTCCGTTAAACCAACCTTTGCTTCTTCATAGCGTGAAAGTCGTAAATTTTTGGATATGCTGAACTCAAGTGCCTCAACTCTTTTCATATGCTCATCAATGAGTTGTCTTTTAATTGCTTCAAGATTTTTAGTCAGATTCTTTTCAACATTTATTTTTAAAAGCTCCTGTTCCATTACAAATATGATTTCCATTGCCTCTACTAGATTTGAAGAAGAAACTGAGGAGTCTTTATAAAGTCTTATGGATCGATCAAGTTCATTTTTAAATTGAGATAGCCGTCTGGAATCTGCGTTGCTTTTAGTTTTGATTGTGATGTCTGATACCTTGTAACTACTTGAGGGGTTATTGTGA
>SBGE01000253.1 GCA_006226755.1 Deltaproteobacteria bacterium
ATTTTGGAGCAGGCCAGGGTACATTATCCTAAAAGCACAACAGTTTTGAATTCCTTAGCGAGCTTGTATCTAGAAGAAGCTAAATATAAAAAATCTATTGCCACAGCAAAAGAATCTTATTCAATTGATTCTAATAAAGAGTCTGAGGCTTTAGTTGAGAAAATTAAGAATATTGAGGGCGTTGTCGTAGACTTTAATGTTAGCCGCGATGATTTTTTGAATATTGAAAAAGTCAGTCATAGACACTTATATGATTTTGAAACAACTTCAGAGCAAGTAATGGTTTCGAAGCGTCATAGAGATAAACTTAAGTATTTTGTTTCAGCAAGAAATGAAACAACAAAAAACAAAAATATCATTACTGGTATAGAAACCTTTGCTGTTGATAAGATAAGTGCCACCACTGGTGCAAGTTACTCAGCCAGTGGGTCCTATCTGCAATTTCAAGTTTCATATATCGACTTTGAAGGGAAAACGCCCAGCATAGCTTCTAAAATTGAAGATTCTTCTTTGGATTCATCTCTTTATGGTCAGTACCAATTCAATAATTTAACAATGGCCTTAGGTATAAGTGATAGTCATTATTTTCAACAGGAGGGTACTTCGTTTGCGTTGAAAGATTTGAAAAGCTTGTTTTTTTCACAGTCTTATAGAGTAAGTGAAACTATTGAGGTTAACGCGAGCGAAACGATATATGACTATGAAGTTGGTTATGATTATAGCCAAGTCCAGCTAGGAATTGTGGCTCAAATTTACAGTGATATTTACATGTCAAACTCTGTTGCTAGAAAGAATAGCTTCCAGGACACATGGAATTATCATCTTCATTTACTTAAAGATTTTCAGGTGAGTAAAAAAGTAGTTTTTGGTGTGGGTTATGACTACGATCAGGATTTTTCTTACGATGTTTTGTCCCATCGGGTAGATCTGCATGGCCGCTATATTAGTAACAATTGGAACCTTAACCTTTCTACTTATGGTCAGAAGTTCTACAATAAAATTAGCGATGAAGATTATGGTGTGAATCTCAATCTTTCTATTGAAACCGGTATTTTTTAAACTCAGATATAATTATTTCTGAATTTGTGCCTGCATTTTTCTTTCGAGCTGAATAAGATCAGTACATTTAATCCAGTCATTTCCAGCACCTCTTCCTACCGGTTTAAAGGCAGTTGTGCTGATTCTGCCGGAATCATAAAGTTCTTCAGAAACGTGAACTTTAACGACTTCACCGGTAATAATTTGACCAGCACCAGGACCTTCTCCATAAGAAAGAAAGTCTCTGAACTTGCATTCAAATTGAATTTTACTCTCAGCGATTCTTTTTGGGCCAACAATATCTGAATCAACAGGAGTTAGACCTGCATGTTTGAATTCATCTTGCCCGTAGGGTAGTTCCGCCGAACAGTCGTTAACTTTGTCTACGATCTCTTCACTCACAAAATTGATAACAAATTCACCTTGTCTCTTGATGTTGATTGGAGTGTCCTTTTCTTTTCCAGTACTAGAACGGATTAGAGGACTAAAAGCAACAATCATTGGTTTGGCACTAACCGCTGTGAAAAAACTAAAGGGTGCCACGTTATTAGTGCCATCATCATTTAGTGTGGAAACAACGGCAATTGGACGAGGGAGAATACTACCAATCAAAAATTTGTAATTGTCTGCGAACTCACCATTCGTATCGAAACTTAGCATTTTCATTAGGACATCCAACTTTTCCAATAATCTTTATTCTCTACTTCACTGAACCATTTTGTAGGATTCAATGGATATCTCGTATCGACCATGACGGCATACTCATCGGTATATTCAACATTGTTTGAATTCTCAAAGGCCTTCGGATGTGGTCCATGATGAATTCCTTGTGGATGGAAAGTCACAGCTCCAGCTTCAATATTGTCTCTACTGAAGAAGTTACCTTGGTGATAAAAAAGAACTTCATCGTAGTCGATATTTGAATGATAAAAAGGAACCTTTAAGACACCATGCTCGGTATCTTCTAGAGGTCTTTCAACAAATGAACAGATGATGAAGTTTTGGGCCACAAATGTTGTATGACCAGATGGTGGAATATGATATCTGTGACTCATGATCGGGCAGTAGTCATAGATCGAAATTTTCCAAGGATAAAGAGAGCCTTTCCAACCTTTTGCTGTAAGTGGGTTATAAGGATAAGTGACAGCTGAAATTTTCCCCTGTCTTTTAATCTCAACTACATACTCTTTTAGATTTTGTTCAGAACCTAATGCTGCTTCAGGGACAACCTTGGCAGTCTGATCATAAAGAGCATTTGGGCCAAGAATTCCTCTGGTTGGCTCTTCAAATTCTGATGCGGACTCAATTCTTAAGAATTTTGTCGGCTGGTTAACGAAAAATTTATAAGTTGTTCCTCTTGGCATCACGATGTAGTCACCTTTCACGTATTCGAGGTGTCCATAAATCGTTTCAACTTTTCCAGCACCATCGTGGATGAAGAAAACTTCATCGAAATCAGCATTTCTAAAAAAACATTTATAAGAATCAGTGAAATGTCCTACAGA
>SBGE01000106.1 GCA_006226755.1 Deltaproteobacteria bacterium
TTTTGAAAGATCCACACCTTGTTCCTGCAATTGAGCTGCTCTTTCGGCCGAGACATTCTCTCCTTCAAAAATAAGATCTTTTGATGGGATACGAATAGGATCGAGAGGAATAAAACTCTCTCCTGCCTGAAGAATGCCTGAAACTAGGGCAATTAAAAGAATAAGTGTTCGTTTAATCATTATTTGACTCATTTTGGTTTCACCAGTTTTACCGTTTTTGCTGACACATTGCAGCAACAGTGAAGTAAATGTGTAAAATCTATAGAGTCAGGGAGGGGCTAAGTCTTTGAATTTACTACAAACAAAAAGGGCCGCTTCAAGCGGCCCTGATTAGATATTCAGATTATTGAAGCTCAAGTCCGAATACTTCTGGAAGAATCTTGTGCTCAAGATTGTCAGCAGAAGTTCCGATTTTGTCAGCGATCTTGTTGATAAGATCAGCTTTCTTTGATGAGTCTTCAGCAGCTGCTGCAACGTCTTCAAGAGTTACACCAGTTAGGTTCTGAAGGTCACCAACAAGAGCTTGTTGATCTTCATTAGTAACTTCACCGTTGTTACCAACCATCTTTTCAACTTTCTTTCCAAGAGTTACGAGTGACATCGCAGTCTCGATTGATACGTTGAAAGAGAATGATACAGCAGAAGCTTTCTTGAAGAATGCCATTTTCTCTTGCTCACCTTGAAGAAGAGCAACGTCAGTAGTTTCTTCTTCGTCTTCATAAGCAAATCCAGAGTTTCTACCGAAGTAAAGGTCAGTCAACCAGTCATAGTCAACAACTTCGTAGTCATCACCTAGTGGATCACCGTTGTAGAAACCATCAAGGATGTCGTCAGATTCGATAGCTCTGAACTCATCAGCAAGTGAAGTTGAGTTTGAGTAGTAGTCGTAATAGATAATTGATCTGATGTACTGAAGTGAAACTGCTTTGTACTCTCCGAACTTAGCGTCCCAGATAACAAACCATTCTTCTTCACCTGGTACCCAAGATCTTTCTGATTCCCACTCATCTCTTACGATGTAAGAGTCAGCGTATTGTGGATCAACTCTGTTAAGAGCGTCTACAAAGGCTTGAGCAGATACTGAAGGTGATGTGTATGATCCATAAGTGGATCCACCACCACCGCCTCCGCCGCCACAACTGATAAGTAGTAGCGAAGATCCGATCATCAACAACGTCATTAGCTTTTTAAGATTTTTCATGATTCCCCCGATTTGGCGTTTTCTCTCCGAGAGCTAGCTAGGCTCCCTGTGTTATTAACGTAGCGTTCCAATAATTCCCATTTATTGACTCGTGAAATTAGAGACTTCTTGTACAAATACCGTGCCAAAAGACTCAACTTCACAACCGGTGAATATCACGGTGATATTGCCTCTACCCCTAGATGGCCACAATGATACCGGCGCACTTTGATACCAAGATGGAGGGCCAGATGATACCGTTTTGAAAAATTTGCATACTGCACAATGTTAATTATTTGGAATTTGTTGTAACTTGTCTGAACTTTTATGCACTAAAAAGAAACACTATAAAGGATATAGCATGTCGACCACCAAAGAAGTTCAAGAGTATTACGGTAAAACCCTACAAAAGAGCGAAGACCTCAAAACAAACGCTTGTTGTACGGCGATCTCCTATCCGCAGCATATAAAGGATGCACTTGCTCTCGTTCACGATGAAGTTCATGCCAAGTATTACGGATGTGGACTAACTATCCCAAACGAACTTGAAGGATGCAAAGTTCTCGACCTTGGTTCTGGTGCTGGCCGTGACTGTTATGTTCTCTCAAAATTAGTTGGTCAGGAAGGTGAAGTAGTTGGCGTCGATATGACGAAAGAGCAACTTGAAGTCGCCAATAGACACATCGACTACCACACAGAAAAATTTGGTTACAAAACACCAAATGTTCGCTTCCTTGAAGGTCAAATTGAAAAACTTAATGAGCTTGATCTTAGAGACAATTATTTTGATGCAATTGTTTCAAACTGCGTGATCAATCTCTGTGAAGATAAAGAAGCTGTTCTAAAAGAAGCATACCGAGTTCTAAAAGAAGGTGGAGAACTTTACTTCTCTGATGTCTATGCTGACAGAAGAGTTCCCGAAGCTCTTCAAAAAGATCCAGTTCTTTGGGGTGAATGCCTATCTGGTGCTCTTTATTGGAATGACTTCATTAATCTTGCCAAGAAAGCTGGATTTGCTGATCCACGCGTGATGGAACAAGCTCCTATTACGATTCAAAACAAAGAGGTCGAAGAAAAGTGTAGAGGTATTAAGTTCTATTCTGTGACTTACAGACTTTTCAAAATATCTGATCTTGAAACTGATTGCGAAGATTACGGTCAATCAGTGGTCTATAAAGGGACAATGCAAGATACTCCAGAAGTTTTCTGGCTCGATGGTCATCATGAAATCAAAGCCGGTTCCGAATTTAAAATCTGTGGAAACTCTTGGAAAATGCTTCACGATACAAGATTCAAAAAGCATTTTGATTTTAAAGGCAACTTTTCAACACATCTTGGAATCTTTGACGGTTGTGGTGGTGCAGCTCCTTGGAATGTTACCGCCAGTAAAGGATCTACCGGCGGAAGTTGCTGTTAAGAGTTGTAAAACTTACCTGTATATTTGATAAATTTCCTAAGTCCGCTAATATTCGTTCAAATGAAAACTTGCGGGCTACTTTTATTTTTATTGGGATTCTCTCCTTCCCTGGTGAAGGCGGAAGATTCTTTATCTCACATAGTTCAAAAGAAACTATCAAAAATGCGCCACCTCGTTCGCTATGATCGCCATCAATCAAACAAACTTTTAAATAAATGCTCCCCTGATAAAAATTCAAAAAATCTCATCATCGCCTTTGAAGGAACAGGAGCTTATGAGCCATTAGTTCCGGCCTTGATGAATGAAATCAATAAAACGATTGATAAAACAAAATTTCAAAATCTGGAAAACGATTTATTACCTGAAGTTAGAAAACAAGTTCAGGCCATAACAAGAGATGAACTCAAGTGGTCGGGTCTGATGAGTGGGCCGATGAGTGAATTGTTAAAGTTTAAAGATTCTCACACCATTGATTGGTATAGCTTTCCCTCAGAGGAAGTTGAACAATTGGCAGGGTTGGAAAAATTTCAAGATCTATCAATCACTCAACTTTACGACAATATCAGTGACTCTATAGATAGTAATCCCAAGGGAATTCAGAACGCCTACTCATGTATTTATAGATATCTATCAAAAGCTAAAGTACTCAAGATTGATCCTACAATCGTTCTTATTAGTCATAGTTCGGGTGGAAGAAGTTTAATAAAGTTTGCTGAGAAAATTAAATCTCTCAATGTAACTGCTAAGCTCGCTTTTACAATCGATCCAGTTGTTGAAGCTCATCATGCCCTTGAAGAAGTCATACCTCAAAAAATTGGGGAACCTGCTCGCTATCTTAGATGGCGATTTACTGGCGGAGACTACCCATACTCTGCAGTATGGCATCGTGATCATCCAAGTAAGCTCTATAGTCCAAGCAATGTTGATCAACATTTTAGCTTCTTTCAAACTACAGATCGGTTGGGATTGAAAATTGGTGGAGATGCCCTTCGTTTTGGAATCCACGGTAGTAACATTGAAGGCGCAGAGAACAAGCACATCAAGGGCCTTGGCTATGATGCCCATGGAGCTATCTGTTACAATGAAAAAGTTTTAGAAGCATTTAATCGCTTGATTCTTGATCTATTGAAATAAACATTAATTACAAATTGTATCTAATTGTTTTGGCAGCTGTGGTTGCTTCAAATTTTTGAAGACAAGCTTTCGAGTTTCTAGGGCCTGTTGAACATACGTTTTTCCATGTTCATGGATAAAAGTTGTGTCCTCATCGTAAAACTTATCAAAGATATGCTTTTTAGAATCCACAAAACTCACCCCTTCTTTTTTGAGTAAAATCAAAAAATCATCTAGGACATAAGTTGTAAAGGCATTGATATGCATAAGAAGAATGTGTGGAATAGATTTTCCCCAAATCATTTTTGCTAGTTTATCTGAATAGTTAATATTCAGACTTGAGTAATCCAAAAACGATTTTTTAAGTTTTTCCATTCCTTCTTTATCGCTTTTCGAAGCACATTTCGAAAAGGCCTCGAGCCAGTACCAATCAGAAGTATCAAGTGTCACTTGTGCAATTCGATAATTCCTTCGAGCAAGATAACTACGAATTCCATAACGTTTTTCTTTGGTCTCTCCCTCTTCAAGATAAGTATAACGAAAGACTTTGAGTTCTTTTATCGAATCGGCGTAGTCAATCAGCAACGATTCATTTCTTTCAATTTCTTGTTTGTATTCTTCGATTGTCGATTTGGTTAGACCTTTGTGAGAAAAAGTATGGTTACCTAAATAATGACCAGACTTTTTCCAATGCTTAAGAACTTTAAGCCTTTTTTCTTGATGGACGGCCTGAACTCCGTTCAAGAAACCGTAGACTCCTTTCACTTTGTTTTTTTTTAGTGCACTCGTGAAATCATCTACAATTTTGAGTCGATCATAACCTTTGACATCTTTCCCCGAAGCGGGAAGATCATCAACAGTCAGGGCCACTTTCATAGCAGCATTCAAATTAAAGGAGATGAGTAAGAGAAAAAGACTAAGCTTCACTTTCCTGACCTTGAGATTTTTCCCATTCACGGAACTCATCTATTTCTTTTACTAATTTATTACCAGCCCACAAGATGACTGAAACGTCGTCAAGTAGGCCTACAGCAAAGAGAAAGTCGGGAATCAAATCGAGAGGGTTTAAGAAATATAAAATAGCAATGACGATAGTAATGATGGTTCCAAGTCCAACTGAACGATAATCACCTTTAACATAGGCCTTGATCAACCGAAGAAATGCCAAAAGAGTATCATAGGCTCCACCTAGTTTACTTTTCACGTCTTCATTTTTGAGCTTTTCTTTGGCCTCGCCAATCAAAGCGCCAAGGCGCTCTTTGTCCTTGGCGATTTTCTCGGCCTTCTTTCCATGACGTTTCTCGGCGAATTTTTCAGCCTTACTCATTTTCAGTACTCTTGAGGAAAGATCTCATATTGTTCAATATGATAATTATTTTCAGATCTGATGATCAATGAAGCTTCAAATTGCTCTTCGAGCATTTCAATCATATCGAGATCTTCACCACATAATCTTTCTGTCACTTCAGGGTGAGCAAAAATACTAACTCTTTTTGAATCGGTTTTCTTAAGAGTTTTTGTAAGTTCTCTGATCAGCTCATAACAAACAGTCAGAGTAGACTTCACTCTCCCAATACCTTCGCAATAGGGACATGGTTCACACATGACCCTGGTCAGAGTATCTCTAGTTCTTTTTCTGGTCATTTCAACCAATCCTAGCCCAGAGATAGGAAGTACATTAGTTTTCGAGCGGTCTTTTTTCAAAGCATCGAGAAGAGCTTTGTATACCTGCTCACGGTTCTCTTCTTTTTCCATATCGATGAAATCAATAATGATGATCCCACCACAATTTCGAAGACGAAGTTGATAAGCAATTTCTTTAACTGCTTCAAGGTTGGTTTTGAGAATTGTATCTTCAAGCGTTCTCTTTCCAACAAACTTCCCAGTGTTCACGTCAATGGAAACCAAAGCTTCCGTCTGATCAATATTTAAAGAACCACCAGACTTTAGATAAACTTTGTTAGATAGAGCTCTTTCAATCTCTAGATCAATTCCATGAGTCTCAAACAGGGGTGTTGAATCGTCATAAAGTGTGACTTTGCCTTTTAAGTTAGGAAGATACTTCGTCACAAATTTATCAACTTCGGCCATGTTGGATTTATCATCAACGATGATCGAATCTACATCTTCATCAGTAATGTCACGAAGAACTCTTTGTACAAAGCTCAAGTCTTGATGAATCATCTTTGGAGCTTTTTGACCTTCTTCTTTTTTGTCGATCTCTTTCCAGATCTTAACCAGCATGTTGTAGTCGTTCTTCAAAGTCTTATAACTTTGACCTTCGGCCACAGTTCTGGCGATGACACCTTTTCCTTCAGGACGGATAGTATCGAGAATCTCCTTCAGGCGATCTCGTTCTTCTTCGTTTTCAATTCTTCTAGAAACACCTGTGTGTTCGATGAAAGGCATGTAAACGACATAACGACCAGCAAGAGTAATATGTCTGGTAACTCTTGGTCCCTTGGTTGAGATGGGCTCTTTCGCCACTTGAACAAGAATCTCATCGCCTTCTTTCAAAAAAGTTTCGATGGTGCATTCTGATTTTCTAAGACGCATGTCGACTGTTTCAGAAAGAGTGGAAAACTCGTCTGGAATAACTTCACCAAGACGATTCTTCGCCTCTTCTTCCATCAGTTTTCTGGCCTTCTCGGCCATCTCTCGTTGTTCTTCAAGAGTGGGTAGATAAGCATCATCCACATACAGGAAGGCAGCTTTTTCGTATCCGATATCTACAAAAGCAGATTGCATTCCGGGAAGAACCCGAAGTACTTTTCCTTTATAAATATTTCCTACGTGAGGAATGTTGGGATCATTTTCAACTGACCTGGCCATCAGGTAGTCGATAATTTCCCCGTTCTCCACCAAAGCTGCCCGACACTCATTGAGTGTTTGGTTGATCACCAAATCTTTGGGCATGGTTAAATCCTTGTAAATTTTAAATTCAAAATCACTTCATAATATCAATTTTGAAGGAGAGGAGCTAGGCACTAAGCGAAGTTTGCCGATGTGAATCAGGGGCAAGCGAGATGCTGCCCCTTAGTCTATGATTTAAAGAAAAATGCCGGCAATGCAGGCCGTCATCAAACAGGCCAGCGTACCACCAATCAAGGACTTGACCCCTAATAAGGCGAGGTCAGTTCTTCTGTCTGGAGCAATAGTTCCAATTCCCCCTACCTGAATGGCAATAGAAGAAAAGTTAGCGAAACCACATAGAGCATATGTTGAGATGGCCACTGATCTCGGAGAAAGAGTTGTTAACTGATCTTTCAGATCAAGGTAGGCCACAAACTCATTGATGATGAGCTTTTTTCCGAGAAGTGAGCCCACTGCCATACAATCAGCAGCAGGAATTCCCATCAACCACGCCACAGGCCAAAAAAGGTAACCAGTAATTAATTCCAAAGAAAGTTGTGGAAAGCTGAACCATCCACCTACAAGTGAAAGCAATCCGTTAACCATGGCGATCAAAGCGATGAAAGCCAAAAGCATGGCCCCAACATTGATAGCAAGTTTCATCCCTTCACCCGCTCCACTAGCAGCAGCGTCTACCAAGTTCGCTGTTGTTTTTGGAAGATGAACTTTAACATCACCTTGAGTCAGGGACTCTTCAGTTTCGGGAACTAAAAGTTTGGCACACACAAGTGCGGCTGGAGCCGACATCACAGAAGCGGCCAACAAGTGTCCAGCGTCAATTCCAAACCCCACGTAGGCAGCAAGAACTCCACCAGCAACAGTTGCCATTCCACCTGTCATCAAGGCCATGATTTCAGATTTAGTCATTTTAGAAACAAAAGGTCTAATCACAAGTGGAGCCTCTGTTTGACCAGCAAAAATATTTGCAGCGGCAGCTAGAGATTCAGCACCAGAAGTTCCCATGATTTTAACCATTGCCTTGGCCACCATCTTGATCACAACTTGCATGATTCCCAAGTGGTAAAGAATACTCATCAAAGCACTCATGAAAATAATTGTTGGAAGTACCATTGTGAAGAAAACGAATCCCATTTTGCTGGAGTCTGCCAGACTTCCAAAAATGAACATGGAACCTTCGTTAGTAAAATTCAATACACCTTGAAAAGTCGCTCTGGCGGTTTCAAAAACTTTGTGCCCAATGCTTGATTTCAAAATGATCAAACCCAAAATCATTTGAAGAACGACACCGGAGATTACCGTTTTCCAATTAATCTTCTTTTTATCGGCACTCAGTAGAAAAGCAATGGCAACCATACAAAGCAGACCGACAAATGAAATAACTCGTTCCATTCAAATACTCCCGAAGTAAATAAATTGTGTGAGGAATTTGTAGTATCGCGGTAAGGCTTAGAATGTAAAGCTGTAACCGAACTGGCTAGGCGTCCAGCCCTTTGAATTCAAAAGCTTTTTCTGTTCTTGGTCATGCCATACAGTGCGATCCAGGGTTTCAAAATCAGGGGTCACCTCTGCTGCATTATCAAGATACATCTCTTTACTACTTGAAGCTTGCTTGTAGGCGACAATCCCTACTCCGACGATGATTCCAATTGCACCACCTACAAGAATGTTCTTTAGATGATCTTTCGGCTCTTCAACAAATGAAAGTGTAGATAGACCCAATATCGCTCCGGCACCGCCAATCGCCACCACTGTGGTCATATCCATCAATGATTCTTGAAGAACATCATCACTTTGGCCGGCCTGGGCCGCCTGAGCCATGACTTGCTGAGTCGTCATAAAAAACAAACAGATAAATGCGATTATTGATTTTTTCATAGTTTTCACTTTTTTCTCATCGCGTAAATAGATAGGTCCTATCTCGCCTATTTACTGTACTCTTTGACTCTCGAAACATAAGATACACGCGATTTTCATATATTAACTTTAGCTAGCTTCATTACCATGAGTCAAGAAAGCAAGGACACAGACAGTTCTACTCAGGATTTTACCGCCTATTCCATTATCGCTAAAAAGCGTGACGGTGGAAAACTCTCTTCCGAGGAAATTAAGTGGTTTATTAGTGGTTTGACCGAAGGTCGAATTGCCGATTATCAAATGTCTGCCCTGTTAATGGCCATTTACTTGCGCGGAATGGATACAGAAGAAACAGCGGCCCTTACAGACTTCATGCTTTATTCCGGCAAAGTGCTGACTTTTGAAGGACAAAACGTCATCGACAAGCACTCCACTGGAGGAGTTGGCGACAAGACCTCATTTATTCTGGCTCCTATTGCTGCGGCCTGCGGGGTGAAAGTTCCGATGATTTCCGGACGCGGTCTCGGCCATACCGGAGGAACTGTTGATAAGAGTGAAGCTATTCCAGGTTTTAAAACTGATCTTCCTTTTGAAGACTTTCAAAAATATGTGATTGAACACGGCATCTGCATGATTGGTCAAACGGGAGAGATCGCTCCTGCTGACAAAAAGATTTATGCCCTTCGTGATGTCACTGCAACCATCGAATCCATTCCATTGATTACTGCTTCTATCATGAGTAAAAAACTTGCAGAAGGTGCCAACGGATTGGTGATGGATGTGAAAACTGGTCACGGCGCCTTCATGGAAAAAAAGGAAGATGCCAAAAAACTTGCTGAAAGTTTGACCGCCACTGGTCTACGTTTTGGAAGAAACATGATGACCAGTATCACCGATATGTCTCAACCATTGGGACACGCTATCGGAAATAGTCTTGAGATCATCGAATGTATTGAGATTCTAAAAGGTAAAGGTCCTTCCGATTGTAGAGACCTCTCTCTTCACTTGGCAGGTGGCATGGTTCTTCTTGCAGGTCTGGCAAAGACTCTTGAAGAAGGAATTGAAAAAGCAAAAGCAGTTGTCGCAGATGGCTCTGCTCTAAAAGTCTTTCGCGATATGATTGAAAGACAAGGTGGAGATCCGGAAGTCTGTGAAGACTACACGAAGCTTCCTTTGGCACAGGAAAAAACAGAAATCCTCTCCAATGCGAATGGATACATCCATCGAATTGATGCTCTCGCCATGGGGCTTCACTGTGTGGATCTTGGGGGCGGAAGAAAAGTTCAATCTGATGCAGTTGATCCTGGTGTAGGTTTTGTTCTTCATAAAAAAGTTGGAGACAAAATTGAAGCTGGAGAATCACTTCTCACTGTTTATCACAACAAAGACCAACAAAAACTTGTCGAACATTTGAAAGACAGCATCCTTGGCCATGACATAAAAATTGATTCAAAAAAGCCAGATGTTGAACCCTTAATTTATGAAACACACGTTAACTGGAGTCAGAAAAATGTATGAGAAATTGGGTAACACAGCAAAATATATCCAATCGATCAAAAAGGTAACACCTCAAGTAGGTGTTGTACTCGGATCAGGACTTGGAGCTTTTGTTGATCGAATCGAAGATCCGACTGTCATTCCTTATTCTGAAATTCCAGGATTCTATGACTGTACTGTTGAAGGTCATACTGGAAGACTGATTCTTGGAAAAGTTAAAGGTGTTGAGGTTGCCGTTCTTCAAGGAAGAATTCACGCCTATGAAGGTCACCCAATGGAAGACATTGTCTTCCCTACTAGAGTTCTGGCCATTCTTGGAATTGAAACTCTTCTTTTAACCAACGCTGCTGGCGGAATCAATAAAGCTTATGCTCCTGGTGATCTTGTGATTATCGAAGATCACATCAATATGATGGCCAAAAATCCATTGATTGGACCAAACATCGCTGAGCTTGGACCAAGATTTCCTGATATGACTCAGGCCTATAATCCAGAAGTCAGAGAGATTCTTGCGACATCTGCACAAAAAATTGGACTCAAACTTCATACTGGTGTTTACGCCGGTATGCTTGGACCAACTTACGAAACTCCTGCCGAAGTCAAAATGATGGGAATTTGTGGAGCCGATATGGTGGGTATGAGTACTGTACCAGAGAGTATTGCAGCAAATCACTTGGGCATCAAAGTCGGAGGAATTTCGTGCATTACCAATATGGCAGCAGGAATTCAGGGTAAAAAGCTCTCTCATGACGACATCAAAGAGCAAGCAGTTCGTGTAATGAACGATTTTAGCAATCTTCTAGAAGAAGCAATTGAAAAAATCGGCTCGATGAACTAAAAAACTTATTGAAGGTGTAGTATTTTCCGGCTGATACGGTTAGGATTTCTCTACTATAATCAATATAACGATAACTGGTGAATTGAAAATTTTTCGATTCGAGCGAATGTTCGATCAGGTAAATTATGGCCGACCAAGACAATCAAAATCCACACGAACTCATATCCAATCTCAAATTTTGCGTCTTCGATCTTGAAACCACTGGTGGTAACCACAAAAGTGACAAGATTATTGAAATTGGTATGGTTCGAATCGAAAACCTCGAAGTTGTCGATTCTAGAGATTTTCTGATTCAGCCAGAGATTAGAATCCCAGAATTTATCCAGAAGCTGACCTCGATTTCTCCGGAAGATGTCGAAGGAGCTCCGCTAATTGAAGATGTGATAGAAAATATTCTAGAGTTCATGTCTGACACCATTCTTGTCGCCCACAATACAAGCTTTGATATACCTTTCTTCAATTCAGTCTTGAAAAGACTTGGAAAGCCTGAGCTTGAAAATAGAAGTCTTTGTACCAATCTTATGACCAAGTATTTGGTACCAAATCTCATGAACTCGAATCTGAACTACATGAGTAAGATTTTTGATATTCATCACAAAAAAGCTCACAGAGCTCTCGATGATGCCATGGCAACTGCTCAGCTTTTAATACGCTATCTCCATATCTTTATTGATAAAGACATTCAAAAGATCAATCATCTCTACTACCCTCGTAACAGATATGAGCTCGACAGAGTAAACTTTAAAAAGGGAGTAGAGCTTGACGAGATTCGTAAAAAGCTGAGTGCGCTCAAGGCCCCAGGGCTAATCACACTAAAAGGTGAAAATGGGATTATTCTTTACGCTCTCCCGTTCAGAGGCTCAAAGAATGACACTGAAGTGGTCATGGATAAAATCCAGACTCTCGACTGGGAAACTTTGACGATAAAACTTCATGGTCCATTAATTGAAATCCTTATTCATTTCAATAATCTCTTCACCAAACTTGATAGTCAGACGAGATCAGAGATCATCAAGCATTTATGGAGTGAGTATCTTCCGGGAAAACAACCAGTTCAAAAGACAGAGTTAGAAGAAGACATAGAAGGTCCAGTGATAGGGAAAGACTTTGGAGATTTTTTCATCGTCAATCATCTTGTTCCAGAGCAGTTGATTATCTACCCAATCCAGAGCATGCACCCAAAAACGGAATTGATTTTCAGATATCCAGGGCACAGAAAGAAACTTATTCAATACATCAACAGCAAGTCTTCAAGACTGTCTGCCAACAAACTTAAAAAGCCTCACTTCAACCCTCTTCTCAGAGAGTTTATTGATAACTACTTGATTGATTGCAAAGAGAAAGAGCAGGAACTTTTTGTATTCAAAAAGTCTCTTCCGACTAAAAAACAAGATGAGTTTTTCAAGGAATTGGATGATTTCTTAGCGAAGAATCCCAATCCCTATAATTATCCCAAAGAATACATTTAGAAATAAAGCCAACAAAGCTTCTTTGAACATTCCTTGCTTGAAGAGAAATACGACTTCAAAGGCAAAGGTAGAGAAAGTGGTCAAACTTCCAAGAATCCCCGTTTTGATCAGAAGTTCATGATCTGGTTTCATGTCTTGAAAGGCCTTTGCCAAGTAAAAAAATACGATACAGCCAACCAAGTTAACGAAGAGTGTTCCCACCCAGGCACGACCAGAGGCAGAGAAAATGCCCCAGGATAAAAGCCAACGCATTGTCGCTCCAATTCCTCCTCCAAGAAAAACAAGTAAGAAATGATTCAATGACAAAGACGGCATGAATTCTCCTAAAGCAGCAACTTCTCAGCAGAGTTGGAAAGTTTGAAACCTTTGCTGGTGACGGTGATTTCTAAAGACTGATTTTCCAAGAGGTGCTTAATCAACCTTGAGTTTTTCAGACTGCTAATATCTTGGAGATTTTCTTTAAAAGTAATCTTAATCTCATCAGAAGTTTCTTGATAAGAACCAAAGACGACACCTTTATCTTCATTATTACTGATCAAATTCAAATGAGAAAATGAAGTTAGGATTTCATTCAAGATAAGATAAAAAATCATGGATCTGATAGAACCGTTCCCAATGCTCTTGAAGGAATTGTGTGCTTCTGAAAGATCAAATTCAAGTCTAGTATTGGCCTCAACCATTCGGAAGCGAAGAAGATTGAGGGCGTGTTGAAATGCTTCTTGCATATTCCCGGAATGACTCTGGTGAAGAGAGGCCCTACTGAATCCCAGAAAAACTTTGATTAACTCCTGACATCTTCGCGCCCCACTTTTCATATCTTCCAATGAGTCCAAAGAATCTTCATCCCAGTCATCTTCAAGCTCAAGAACTGAGATCGCAGTTAAAATTCCCGCGATCGGATTATTGAGTTCGTGGGCGATGGAGCTGGAAATAATTCCAAGTTCTTCACTGGAGTTACTATTTCGTTTTAATTCATCTGTGGTCGAATCAAAAACAAACAAATGGAAGGTTTCTTCATTGAAATTGAAATCTTTTCTGGTCACTCGATAAACTTCACCGGCAATATCGGTTTTGTCACCATCTTTGAACTCCAGACAATCTTTTGGAAGAATTTGGCTTTTGGTAAAAAGGCTGTTGTGAAGCAACAGCTCTCCATTATGATCGAACA
>SBGE01000195.1 GCA_006226755.1 Deltaproteobacteria bacterium
AATGTTCTGTCCGAAATCGAATTGAGATCGAGAAAAGAGGGACTCGAGCATGACCTCTATAAGGTCATCGCTACATTCGTAGAAGAATTAAATAGTTTGAAAGAGCTGGAAAAAGATCATGAACTGACTAAAAAAGTTAATGAATTGGCTCTCAAATTCTCACATGACATGAAAAGTCCAATTGCTACTCTCAATACACTTTTAGACCATCCAGATCAGCTCAACGAAAACGCTGAATTGTTAAAAATAGTTACTGCTCGAATCAATGACATCAGTACAAATCTATTAGATAAGCGTAGAGATCTGCGTGTAGAACAATTCAAGCTGGATGCTCTTATGGAAGAGTTGATTCCTCAAAAGGAAAAAGAGTTTAAATTATCACCACGTGAAACTATAAGAGTTGAATCATCTGGAAATACACTTATTGAGGCCAATAAGTCAGAAGTCTCACGCCTTTTATCAAATTTAATTAATAACAGTATAGAGGCCTCTCGAGAGGTTGGAAGACCTTTGATCAACATATCATGTTCTCAGGAAGAGGGATTGGTAAAACTTGAAATCGAGGATAATGGTAAGGGAATAGATAAAAACGCCATTCCAGCCATCTTACAAGGTAAGTTTTCAGAAAAAGAGAACGGAAACGGTATCGGGGTCTCTTCCGCTAAAAAATATCTCACTTCGATTGGAGGAGATCTATTGATGGTTTCCCAACTTGGCCAGGGAACCAAAGTGACCGTTCAATTTCCACGAATTCATTAAAAAAGGGAGCCGAAGCTCCCTCTTGTTAGATTGTTTGTTGAAGTGACTGTTGATCCTCTGGAGGGGTTTCTTGTGGAACCATTGTGCCCTCACTCCCTCTTGCTTGTGTGGACTCATCAACCAGTAAGGCCATCTTTTTGAAGCTTTCTTTAAGAACGATATAATCACTGAAGAATTCTTTAAGAGTGCTTACTGTCTGCTCATCGAGACGGGAACCATTTTCAGACAATCTTCCCATTTCAAACATTTCGTCTTCAATGACTTCTTTTCGATCAACAAAATTCACTTTAGCGACATCTAGATCTGGTCTTTGTGTTCTTTCAAGAAGCATTCCGACCTTACTCAAAGAAACGTCTAATTGAGTTGAAGCTTTATTTAATTCAGACAAGATTTTATCAAAACCCTTGATGTCTGATTTCAGTCTGTTCAAAGACTGCTCTACTCTCATGTCAACACCATCAACTCTTTGTAGGACAAGGGATTGCTCAAGTGATTGAAGGAGATTCACTTTAAAATCATTTACTTCTTGTTTGAGATTTTTAAATCTATCCTTGATTTGTACCATCGTATCAAAAGCAGCTTCGTTTTCTTTCAGATCTTCTGAGAGTCTAAGACAAACTTCAAAGAGATGTTCTTCTTCTCTGAATAGATCTTTAGCATACTCAACAGTCTTTTTATAACAATCGACAAGTTCTGTTCTGAGTTCAACCTGTGTGACAACCTTGTCTCTCACATCTGAAATTGAAGTTTGACCTTTTTTGAAATTTCTAAATCCTTCTCCAAGACTGAGTTTAATATCATCAATGGCCTTGTATTGATCATAGAGTTCATTTTCAAGTCTTTCGATTTCTGTCAAATAGCCTTCACGAGCTGTTGTGATTTTGCCATGGTAGTCGTTGAATCTTTGATAAAGTTCAGAAATCCCAGCAATCTCGAAATCTTTTTTCACTTTCTCTCTGAAAGCTTCATCGTAACTTTCATTGGACATGCTTTCCAATGTTCTGGTTACCGGCCCAACCACAGATTTCATCTGATGACTGAGTGTTTCTTCTACTGACTTCAAAGGATAAAAGAAAATAACGATTCTTGATTGCCCTGCATATTCAACCGGTGAAACATACATTTCATAAGGAAGTGATTCTTTCTTTTCTCTTCCAGAAACTTGAATCTGGTATATTCCAGAAACTCCATCTTTAAGTGCGGCCAAGACAGGGTCATTTTCACCCAAATTTGTGAATTGGCTCAAGAAGTCCCAATTGATACTGGTTTCTCTTCCATCTTCCATTTCAATTCCCCAGGCATCGAAAAATTCCTGGTTGCCCCAAACAACGTGTAAGTTTGAATCAAGAATCAAAGAAGAGAATGGCAAACTATCTCTAAAGATGGCTCCAAAACTCATTCTTCTGTGCACGTATTCTCTGTATTTATCCAAGTCTTCATGAAACTGACGACTCATTCCATGAACATTTCGTGCTTGTACCGGAATGATTCCATCTTTAATTACATCGATAGTAAAATCTTCAATTCTTCTTTTCCTTTCACGATCTTCTCTTTTGGTAAGGAAGAATCCCATACCAAATCCAGTGAGCAGTAGAAGGAAAACTCCTCCAAGTCCAAAAAGCATTAGTCTGGAGTTATTTTCAAATTTAATTAGCTGGAGTGAGATTTCTGGTTCAATGGTTTTCAACCAGGTTCCATAGGATTTTTCTAGAACTGAAAAGCTATCACTAAAATCTTTCAGACTTTTCAAATA
>SBGE01000068.1 GCA_006226755.1 Deltaproteobacteria bacterium
TCAACCCAGAGACCACCCATGGTGTAGTGAACTGCAGGGTAGATTCTCATTGGTACTTGATATGGGTCATCGTCAGTAATTCTTTCGTACATATCGAAAAGGTTACCGTATTTTGCCGCAACCACATCTTTACCATCACGCTTGATGGCATCTCTGAAGTCGAGATATACCGCAACTCCAGTAGAACCTACGCCTCTGCCTTCGTCGACAGCTAGTTTGGCGTTTCTTGAGGCCACGTCTCTTGGAACCAAGTTACCAAATGATGGATACTTTCTTTCTAGAAAGTAATCTCGATCTTCTTCAGGAATATCGTTTGGCGCTCTTTTGTCCCCTTGATTTTTTGGAACCCAGACTCGTCCGTCGTTTCTTAGAGATTCAGACATCAAAGTTAGCTTTGACTGGTGATCTCCGTGAACTGGAATACAGGTTGGGTGAATCTGAGTGTAGCAAGGGTTGGCGAAGTATGCTCCACGCTTATGCGCTCTCCATGCAGCGGAACAGTTGGAGGCCATCGCATTTGTTGAAAGGAAGTAAACGTTTCCGTAACCACCAGTACAAAGAAGAACAGCATCAGCAGCATATCTTTCGATTTCGCCAGTTACGACGTTTCTAGCGATGATACCTCTTGCTTTGCCATTTACCATGACAAGGTCAAGCATCTCTCTTCTTGTATAAAGTTTGATTTTTCCTTTTCCAACTTCTTTCATCATGGCCGAGTAAGCACCGAGAAGTAGCTGTTGCCCAGTTTGCCCTCTGGCGTAGAAAGTTCTGGAAACCTGAGCTCCACCAAATGAACGGTTGGCAAGATATCCGCCGTAGTCACGGGCAAAAGGAACACCTTGGGCTACACACTGATCGATGATGTTGTTGGCCACTTGAGCTAGACGATAAACGTTTGCTTCTCTGGCCCTATAGTCTCCACCTTTTACTGTGTCGTAGAAGAGTCTCCAGATTGAATCACCGTCGTTAGGGTAGTTCTTGGCTGCGTTCACACCACCTTGAGCTGCGATTGAGTGAGCTCTTCTTGGTGAATCTTGAATACAAAAACTTTGAACGTTGTATCCAAGCTCAGCAAGTGAAGCGGCTGCAGAAGCCCCCGCAAGACCAGTTCCAACTACAATAACATTGAACTTTCTTTTGTTGGCCGGGTTAACCAGTTTCATATTGAACTTATGCTTGTCCCATTTCTCTTGAATTGGACCTTCAGGTACTTTTCCGTCGAGTTTTTTAGTCGTCATTATTTCGCTCCTTGGAAATAGCAGAAGATTGGAAGAGCGGAGTAGCCTACAGTCACAAGAAGTGCGAAGGCCTTAGATGCCATCTTCAAACAACAATTATATTTCGGGTGATTGAAACCAATAGATTGGAAGGCTGACCAGAAACCATGAGAAACGTGAATTCCCAAGGCCAACATGGCAAAGACATACCAAAGAATATTGAGAGGAGATTGAAAGTACTCGACTACAGTCTTGTACAAGTCTCGCATTTCAACGCCATTTACCTGAGTGTTATAAACAGGACCGAATTTGAAATTGATTAAGTGAATAACCAAGAACACGAGAATAATGAATCCGGTGTAAGGCATGGTGCTTGAAGCGAAAGTTGAACCTCTGCCTGTCGGAGTTTTCATGTAGTAACTTACCGGTCTGGCTTTGTTGTTTTCAATCGTTAGTCGAAGGGCAAGTCCGATGTGCGAAAGAAAAATCAAGGCAAGGATGGCCTCAGCAACATAGATTAATGGATTTGTGATGAGAGTGTGAGCATAGGTGTTAAAGGCGTCAGATCCGACATAGATCAGACAGTTTCCTGCCAAGTGGGAAAGTAAAAACCCACAAAGCAAGAGACCCGTTACACCCATGACCTGCTTCTTCACGATAGAACTGGTCATGATCTGTTTGAACGATCTCATTAAATTGATCTCCTTACTTAGAAATAATTGAAAGAATTCTGGGCTAGTATAACCGAGGCTTTATGGATGTTTAAGCTAATTCTAATGAGCAAATTTGACTCAAACAGAATTCAAAAATTAGGCAGTGCGTTTTTAGAGAAACTTAAGTTTTGAGACCCTTGATAGCAGCAAGAGCTTTTTGGGAGAGGGGTTGATCAAATTGCACACCCATTTTGATAGAGGGGCAATGAACACCGTTGATCTTGTTGTCTACGCGGACCATATAAACAATTTTTCCAGTAAAATATTGCTTAAACGATTTTTGTCCTAGTCTGATCATCTTCAAACGATCACCTTGAAAAAAATAACGCTGGTCAGCCAGATTCACATTAAATGATGCACCTTGCTCTGAGATATCGTACATACTGAATGTGAAAACTTCCTCTGTGTTAACGGTACTCTTGGGATGAAAAATCTCCACCATATGGTTTGATTTAAATCCGTAATGAAATCTGGAATGAAAACGATTTTCATAAAGTCGTACTTCACGTGGAAAGCGGACAATAATTTTATTTTTGAGAACTTTGATGTCTGCTTGCTTGAACAAAATACTTCTTTCATTGCCTCTGAGATAGAGTGTGGTCATAGCATTGAAGTTAAAATTTGTATTATCAGGCAGGGGAGCTAGGATAAAGAGACCTTTCTCAGGAAAGATTTCTTTGATGTAGCTATTCTTCATTTTTCTTCCGGAACCTTGGTTCTGCCAAATAAGCACAGGAGAACTCTCACGATACATTCTGATGAGAGTAGTGACGATCTCATTATGATTGTTTTCGATTTTTAAGTTTTCTAGGTTAAAGGCCATAACAGGTACCATTGTGCCATTAATTAGCTACTTCACGGATAATCCGTATGATACCTGTCGGATACTTGAGGAAAATACTTTAGTTTTGGCCGTTATTTTTGGCAACTAGCCGAAAATATTAACAACCTTTGAAGCTGGCCTTAAGCGAGATTTCAACATCGTTCCAGGTTTTTCCCTCGTGGAGGGCCTTGCAGGCCTTGTTAATTCCTTCGAGTTGTTTAGTCATTCCAAAGTCAAAGACATCGATTACACCTTGGGCCGAAAGATTTTTTCCTTCAACTTTATAACTCATAGGAACATCAACAGTTTTTCCATTCATGGTTATTGACAGAGTCAGGGCCTTCTTTGTGTAGGATTTTACTTGGGCCTTGATTTGAGTGCCCCCAGACATGGTCGAGAAGAAGAATTTTGCAATTTTTCCATCACGAGATTTATCTTTAGTATGTACAGAGTCAGAACCTGTCTCGATCGTCATTGCTGCTGATTTGATAATGTCATCCATCGAAGTTGCACTTTTCTTTCCAGTGTATGTCAAACCTTTGAAGCTTCCACCAACTCCAGCTTTAATAGGGGTTTTGAAGGCCTTCCAAGAAACATCAATTGATTTGGTGTCAACTGAACAATCAGCAGCAAATAGAGATACTGAAAATGCAAAAGAGAAAATGGCCGTTAGTAGTTTCATTTTATACTCCGATTATTGTTTTCATTTTTTAAAATCCCCGATAGTTTATACGGCCAAAGCTCAGTGGGCAAGAAGCGCTAAATAGACAAAAGATGACTTTAAAAGAATATCCTCAAGACTACTTTCTGGTTTTTCAAAACGATCCTTATAGAGAAGGTCGCATAACTGTAAATCGCATGGAAAAAAGTTTTAGTGTTGAGATTGATGTGGTTCAAAAAGAATCGCGAAAGATCTTCAAGCATGTCGACATTCTTTATCATTTTGAAGATGAGCAGGAAGCTATTGACGCTGGTGTTCAAAGGCTCAGTCAATTTCTCAAAGGTGAAGATTAGAGACTTCTAAAGAGTCAAATTAATGACTTGATTTGCGCTGCGTCTGTCATACACATGACAACGTCATTTTTTAATCTTCATAATTTCAATAAGATAAGGTGCCTCTATAATGGCCAAAAGTTGGCACACCTCTTGCTATAAGTATTAGTGTGTGTGTGTAGGAGCTACTGAAGAAAGGATTTTTTCATAAGCTTCAATCAAATGTCTCTCGAAAAGCCCCGTTGTTCCAACGGGGTTTTTTGTTTTTAAGGCCAAAAATTAATCAGCTTTATATTCACTAAAAAATTTATGCATTAAAGATGAAAGGGCACGAGCGCCTTTTTGACTTAGGTTGTCATAGACAGGATTGTATTCGTAGATACCAAAGAATTGGTTTTTTTCTTGTGTCCATCCTCTATAGCTTTGAAGACAGTCTGAAACAAACTTAAGTGAGAGCCCGTTGGGGTTGACTGCCGAAACACCTTCCATAAATGAAGCGCACAATGCATCGGCATCCAGACTTAGGACAATGGTTTCATCATCAGGATCTATCTGGTTTTCAATATGTCCGGCCACCATGTTCCAGTCATCGTCTGAATAGATTTTCATTTCACCATTGGGAAGTTTTTCATAATTGCTATGGGCGTTGGCATAATCGTGAATACCGACTTGAAGTAAACGAAAACGTCCATGCGTCCAAATTTTACTGGCCTGTCTGAAGGGCGTACCAGAGTGATTTACGTGATCAGTTCTCGTATCGAGATGGGCATCAAGATTAATGACAGTGATATTTTTGGTCATTTTGGAAAGTGCAGCAATAAGAGGGTATACGTGATCATGTCCTCCACCGAGATGGCAAATCTGATGACCATTGAATAACTGTAGCGCCTCATGGATTCTTCCGGCCTGATTAAGCTGGGCCTTATCGAAATCTATTTCCTCGTGAGGATTACTGACAGGGAGAGTTTTCATTTTTGGAAATCCCTGTGTGTAGCTGAAGTTTTGCAAGGTACTTAAAAGAGAACGAGGTCCTAGGGAGGCCCCTCGACGTCCACCATTCAAGCAGACTCCCAGATCTGAGGGAGAAGTCAGTATCAGACCTTCGGCCTGTTTAATGTCGTCAATGAATTGGGTTTTGATTTTAGTCAGCGAACGTTTTTGCAAATGATCCCATTCCATTGGCATTCCTCAGTCTTTTCAAGATGTTGATTCTTGTGCAATTCCTATAGGCGGTATACCATTGTAATAAGGATATAAAAAGACTCAACATTCCGGGCGTTATGGAAGAAAACTGGTTTATTTTCAAGGAAGACCATCATCTTGGTCCATTCTCAGCGAGCACTTTGCTCGACATGCTTGAAGACCAGGAAGTCACAGAAAATGTGTTGGTTTGGAAAGAAGGTTTTGATGCCTGGCTTCCTCTTAAAGATTGTCCTGAATTCCAATTTGAAGATGAAATTGATGAGGGACCACCTCCATTGCCACCGCTTCCTATTGTAGAAGAAGACATTCAGATCATGAGAGCTGCCAGAAATCTCGACGAACTGATGAGCGATGCCAAAGGTTTGCATCCTGAAGATCTTCAACCTGAAATCGATGCCGAAACATCTGAGAAATTTTGGAGTGAAGTAGAAGAGGAAAATCCTCGATTTACCAAAGCTGAAAGAGACATAAATCCTCTTGAATACGATCCTTCTTTCCACGATCAATCTGAAATTGATGAAGTTGTTGAGGAACATCAAACCGCCCTTCATAATATCGAAGATGATGAGGAAGAGGCCTATTTTGTTGAAGAGACCCTTGATGAGGGACCTCCTCCTTTGCCGCCTCTTCCGGATTTTGACGATTCCTCAGATTTTGATGAAGTAGATGAGCAAGAGTTTCTATTTGAGCAGACTGATGTTTATGAAGATGAAGTCGTGGCCCGTTCTCAAGCTGATGATTTTCAAGAGTCACCTGAAGAGTTTGATGAAGATTATGAAGAGAATTTCGAAGAGGATTTTCAAGAAGACGAGGAAGAAGATCTGGTCTTACCGCCACAATCTTCGGCCCGTTTTAAGCAAACGGAAGATGTCTTTGAGGGAATTGATGAAGATCATCATGCTCTTGATCAAGTTGAGGCAGAACAAGCAGATAGGGAAAAAAGAGCAGACCTACTCATTCATGGAGCATGGGCAGTTGCTTGTTTGACTTTTATTTTGTTCAGTTTGTATCTCGTGTTTGGTCTTGAGCAAAGAAAAGAACATTTCACAGGATTAACCAAAAGTGACTTTAATCGACTTACGGCCATTTCTAAAAAGGCCGGTTCAGGAAGTCTCGAAGGAATCAGTTTTGATCTTGCCGTAGGAACAGATCTTCAAACTATTTGGGGGGCGTCTAATCGTAAAGGTCCTGCCGGGCTCTTTCTTTCCATGAAATCAGTTGACGATAATCTTATGGGAATCGGACCAGTCTTGGTTAATTCTGTTTCAGAGTTGGATGACGCTGTGGTGGCCTTTGATAAATTTGAAATTGTTGAAGGTGATCGAGTTTACCCAGGCCTTTATAATGTTCATTTGAAAGTTTATGACACTTCATTAAAGCAAAGGTTTTTTCTTTTCTTGAAGAAAGTTCCTTGGCTTGGAAAGTTGGGATTTATCGCATCCTTTAAAGGTGTTGCTGATTATAATAAGCAAATCTTGATGTACGACGGAAGTTTGGCTGACTTCAAAACCAAACTGGCCGAATACAAAAAGAAGAATCAAGAATATCGGGCGAGACCCATCAGGCAAAGAATAGAAGCTTATTCAACTTTATCAAACCTTTCGAAGAAAATTTTTGATATCTATCAATCTGCGCAGTCGAAAATCAATCAAGGAAAAGATATCACTGAGTTTGAAAGTGTTTATGGCACTCAGGTTTCACCATTACTCCAAGGTATCATCCTGGATAATATCAAAAAGCAAAGGATGATTAAAAATCAAAATCCAGACGAAGAAAAAGAGTATGACAAACTTGTGATGTACGGTCGTAAAGTGGGGGAATTCGCTGCCGATATTGTGACGGAACATCGTTCGCTGAAAAAGCTTTCTAATAAGAAAAAGAAAGCTCTTCTTTCGAAGTATCAAAACACAGTGGGACAAATAGAAAGAGAAGGAGAGAAGTTGATTGGGGAGACCAACCAACTTCTTCGTAATCTTTAATCAGACCTGATAGGCCGATTCGTCATTACAATGATACTTTTCAAAGGCCACATAACGACCTTTTTCATCTTTGGTTAATGAGGCCCCCCAATAATCTGGGTCATGCTCAAATACCATCTTCAAATCATTTTCCTGAATAAAAGGCAAAACTCTGTCTTTGTCTTCCGTTGTGACTCCAGGAGCGATGTCGTAACCCATTACCCAAGGAATATGAATATGATTGGAGGTTGGGATTAGGTCCGCCATATAAATGATCTTGTTATCGTAGGGATGAATCATCCAGGGAGTATGGCCAAAGCTGGTGATGAACTTCAACCCAAGTTCTGGAATGATTTCTCCCTCTTTTCCATCCAACCAATGAACGCGTCCTTCCTTATCCGCTTTCTCTATAACAGGGGCGAATACTTTAGAATGAAAGGAGCCAGAATCTCTTTGAGTCGGTTTTTGAGAGTATTCCCAATGCTTTTTATGAAGATGAAGTTTTGCCTTTGGAAGAGCTTCTTCCAAACCTTCTGGGGTATGATTCACGATGCCACCAATATGATCAAAGTGCAGGTGACTGATGACTAAGTCAGTGATGTCTTCAGCAGTTAGGTTGATTTGCTTAAGGGCCGCCTCAAGTGGCTTCTTTGTGCTTCGCACATCAAACTGTTGATCAAATTTGTCTCCATGATAATCGCCAATACCTGTATCTATAAGGACGTTTTTTTCACCTGCTTTGATGAGCAAGAGTCTGAGAGCTAAGTCAATTCTATTGAGTTCATCAGGAGGAGAGCTCTTCTCCCACAGGGGCTTTGGAATAATTCCGTACATAGCTCCACCGTCGAGGCGAAACATGGCCGGCTGAATAATGAAATAGTCTTTTTGACTGGTCATAGAACATCCTTATATACGGTCCTCTTTTGCGAGGGGATTATCCCCATTTTTTATCAAAAAAATCAAGTATTTGTGAAGCAATGCTCCTAGCACTATGTGCACTGAACCACTAATATGGGGTTCAAATTTAAGCATAAGCTATCTTTCAGGAGAATTTATGAACGTACACGAGTACCAGGCCAAGGACTTGATGAGAAAATTTGGCATCAAGGTTCTAAACGGTCAGGTCGCAAAGACTGTAGACGAGGCAGTAGCCGCTGCAGAAAAACTTGGAGGCAATATTTGGGTTGTGAAAGCTCAAATTCATGCCGGTGGTAGAGGAAAAGCTGGTGGGGTGAAACTCGCTAAATCAATGGATGAAGTGAAGACCCACGCTAACGATATCCTTGGTAAAACGTTGGTGACTCACCAAACGGGACCAGAAGGTAAGAAGGTTCACACTCTTTTGATTGAAGAAGGCTGTGATATCGATCACGAATACTATGTCGGACTTGTACTTGACCGTGCCAAAGGAAAGATTACTTTCATGGCATCTTCTGAAGGTGGAGTTGAGATCGAAAAAGTTGCTGAAGAAACTCCAGAAAAAATCATTAAAGTTGCAGTTGATCCGGCCACTGGTTTCACTTCTTTTATCGGAAGAAAGCTAGCTTATGGAATTGGAATGAAAGATAAAGACATGATCAAAAAAGCTTCTAAGTTTTTTGAAGGTCTTTATAAATTGTACGTTGAATCTGACTGTACCATCGCAGAAATCAACCCATTGGTGACAACAAAAGACGGTGACGTTCTTGCTTTGGATGCCAAGTTGAACTTTGATGGGAATGCTCTATTCAGACATCCTGAAATTGCTGAACTACAAGACCCAACTGAAGAATCTGCCAAAGAACTTGAAGCAGCTGAGTTTGGTCTTTCTTATATTGAACTTGATGGAAACATCGGCTGTCTTGTAAACGGTGCCGGTCTTGCCATGGGTACCATGGATATCATCAAGCTTCACGGTGGTGAACCTGCCAACTTCCTAGATGTAGGGGGCGGAGCGACCAAAGAAACAGTTGAGAAAGCTTTCTCTATTATTCTTCAAGATGAAAATGTTAAGGCCATTTTGGTCAATATTTTCGGTGGAATCATGAAGTGTGACATCATCGCAGAAGGTGTTGTTGCTGCAGCCAAGTCTCTTGGTGTTCAAGTTCCATTGGTGGTCAGACTAGAGGGAACAAACGTTGCTCTTGGTAAAAAGATTCTTAACGAGTCTGATCTGAAGATCATCGCGGCCAATGACTTGGCCGATGCCGCTGTAAAAGTTGTTGCAGCTGCAAAAGGTGAGGAGGTTTAAGATGGCCATTCTCGTTAACAGAGACACAAGACTTATCACTGTTGGTTTTACAGGTAAGCAAGGGACTTTTCACTCCCTACAATCTAGAGACTACGGAACAAACTTTGTTGGAGGTGTAACACCTGGTAAAGGTGGAATCGTTCACGAAGGTTTTCCTGTTTTCAATACTGTTGAAGAAGCAAAAGCAAAGACTGACTGTAATGCGGCCATGATCTTTGTTCCACCTCCATTCGCAGCAGATTCTATTCTTGAGTGTATCGATGCTGAAATTCCATTGGTGATTGCCATTACTGAAGGGATTCCTATAACAGATATGATCAAAGTTAAGTCTGCTCTTAAAGGCTCTAAGACAAGATTGATCGGACCAAACTGTCCAGGGATCATCACTCCAGGTGAGTGTAAGATCGGGATTATGCCAGGGCATATTCATATGCCAGGTAAAGTTGGTGTGATTTCAAGATCAGGTACTTTGACTTATGAAGCTGTATTCCAGCTTACTCAAAGAGAAATTGGTCAAAGCACTTGTGTTGGTATTGGTGGAGACCCAGTTAACGGTACAAACTTCATCGATATGTTGAAACTATTCGAAGAAGATCCAGATACAGATGCTGTCATTATGATCGGTGAGATCGGTGGATCTGCAGAAACAGATGCTGCTAGATGGATTCAGAAAAACATGAGTAAGCCAGTTGTTTCTTTCATCGCTGGGGCCTCAGCGCCTCCAGGGAAAAGAATGGGACACGCTGGAGCGATTATCTCTGGTGGAGATGATACAGCAGAGGCCAAGTTCAAAATTTTGGAAGAATGTGGTGTGACCATCGCAAGATCGCCAGCTGAACTAGGTGCAAAGATGGAAGAAGTACTAAAAGCAAAAAATAATTAAACGAAGAACTAATAGAAGTTAGATACAGGAGTTGAGTCATGGCAAAAGATCGTACGCTATCAATTATCAAGCCAAATGCAGTAGAAGATAACAACATTGGAAACATCATTGCTCGTTTCGAAAAAGAAGGACTAAGAATCGCAGCTGCGAAACTTACTCAGCTTTCTAAAGAAAAAGCAGAAGGTTTCTATATTGAGCACAAAGAAAGACCATTCTTTGGTTCACTCGTTTCTTTTATGACTTCTGGTCCAGTTGTCCTTATGGTTCTTGAAGGTGACGGAGCTGTTGAGAAAAACAGAGAAATCATGGGAGCTACGAATCCTGCTGAGGCCGCTGAAAATACACTAAGAAAGCTATATGCCAAGTCAATCGAGGCCAATGCGGTTCACGGATCTGACTCAGCTGCTTCTGCAGAAAGAGAAATCAACTATTTCTTCGATGGAAATGAGCTTTCTGACAGATTCTAAGGAATTTGATTCAAATTGATCTATATAAAGGATGGGTTCTTTGGAACCCATTTTTTTTACCTTTGACCATAGTTGACCATTTAAGTCGCTGAATTTATTACAAAATACTCTTGACGGGCCTTTAACATTTCACTACCTTGGTGCAAACCTAGGCCGTAACTTTTACAAGGTCCATTGAGATCAATGACACTTTGCGATATAAATACGGTGGTTATTATCTCGCTAGAGGAGCAAAAATGTTTAAGATTGGTGATTATGCAGTATGCCCTGGACACGGTGTCGGTCATATCACTGACATTGAGGAACGCGATCTTGGTGGTCAAAAGAAGTATTTCTACATCATCAAGATTCTTGCCAACGGAATGACAGTGATGGTCCCTACTGACTCAGAAAACGGAGTTAGAGGACTAGTTAAAGACGACGAAATTGGGGAAGTTTATACACTTCTTCAAGATCACGATGTTGAAGTAGATAACTCTACTTGGAACAGAAGATATCGTGAGTACATGAATAAGATCAAGACTGGATCTTTGATTGAGATTGCTGAAGTGTTGAGAGCTCTTTTCCTTTTGAAAGAAAAGAAGAATCTAAGCTTCGGTGAAAAGAAGATGCTTGATCAGTGTCGTGACCTTCTTTCACAAGAGATTTCACTCTCAAGTGAATCTGAAAAGAAAGATATCGACACTAGAATCAACAGCTATTTTATGTAAAATAAAAAACATTTTATTTAGAAAAGGGCCCACTTATGTGGGCCTTTTTTTTTGTCACGTGCTATTTTTTCAGGATGGCAGATTTCAAACTAGAATCCAAATTTGAACCTTGTGGTGACCAGCCTGAAGCGATTAAATCTCTTGTTCAGGGGTTCAAAGAGGGGAAGCGTGAACAAACCCTTCTAGGAGTCACTGGGTCTGGAAAGACTTTCTCCATGGCCCATGTAATCAAGAATCTTGGAAAGAGAACACTTGTTCTCGCCCATAATAAGACTCTCGCCGCCCAGTTGTACGCCGAATTCAAAGAATTTTTTCCAGAGAATGCTGTCGAGTATTTTGTTTCTTATTACGATTATTATCAGCCAGAGGCCTACGTCCCAGGCAGTGATACCTATATTGAAAAAGATTCCAGTGTAAATGATGAGATCGATAAATTGAGACACTCCGCCACTCGTTCCCTTTTGGAGCGGGAAGATGTCATCGTCGTGGCTTCTGTGTCTTGTATTTATGGTATTGGCTCACCTGAAGAATATAAAAGTCAAAGTATGACTTTATTTGTTGGGGATACATTGGATAGAGATGAATTTTTAAAGAAACTTATTTCCATCCAGTATGAGAGAAATGATATCGATTTTTCTAGAGGCTGTTTTCGGGTTCGAGGTGATCTGGTCGAAGTTTTTCCTGCCCACGAAGATTCTAATGTTATCAGGATTGAATTTTTTGATGATGAAATAGAAAGTATTTCGATGGTTGATCCGCTAAGAGGAAAGGTCCTTCATGCTCTTAACAAAATAGCCATTTATCCGAAATCCCACTATGTTGTTTCTGAAAATAGACTTGAAAAGGCCATCGAAGGCATCAAGCTTGAGCTTCGCCACCGATTGGTTGAATTAAAAGAACAAGAGAAATTGGTCGAGCATCAACGACTTGAACAAAGAACACTTCTTGATCTTGAAATGTTGGAAGAAATGGGATTTTGTTCAGGCATTGAAAATTACTCCAGGCATTTAACTGGAGCTAAGCCTGGAGAACCTCCACCGACTCTTGTGGATTTCTTTGATAAAGACTTTCTTTTGATTGTGGATGAATCTCACATTACCATCTCACAAGTTGGTGGAATGTATCGTGGAGACCGTGCAAGAAAGGAAAATCTTGTAAACTTCGGATTTAGACTTCCTAGTGCCCTTGATAACAGGCCTTTGAACTTTGAAGAGTTCGTTTCCAAACTAGACCAAGTCCTCTACGTATCAGCGACACCTGGAAAGTATGAGTTGGAGCAAACAGGAGGTGAGTACGTTGAGCAGATTATTCGACCTACAGGACTTCTTGATCCTCTCATTGAAGTGAGGGATGCCAAGAATCAAGTCGATGATATGCTAGTCGAATGTAAAAAGATTATTAAGAAAGGTTTTCGAGTTCTGATCACAACTTTGACCAAGAAATTGGCTGAAGAGTTAACCAATTATTACAAGAGTGTTGGTATGAGAATCAAATATTTGCATTCTGACATTGATACCATCGAAAGAATGGAAATCATTCGTGATCTTCGTCTAGGAGAGTTTGATATATTGGTGGGAATCAACCTTTTGAGAGAAGGTTTGGATATCCCTGAAGTCGCATTAGTAGGAATCCTTGATGCTGACAAAGAAGGCTTTCTTCGTTCAGAACGCTCTTTGATTCAAACGATTGGACGTGCGGCCAGAAACTCCGAAGGAAGAGTGCTTCTCTATGCTTACAAGCAAACCAAAAGTATGGATAAGGCCATCTATGAGACAGCACGGAGAAGAAAGATCCAGGAGGCCTATAATAAGGAACACGGTATAGAGCCTAAAACCATTGTGAAAAAAGTCAGTGGTGGTGTGATTGAAACCTTACGAGGAACGAAAGGCAAAAAGGGTAAAAAGTCTGAAAAGAAAGTGATGAGTCATCTTTCACCTGAGGCAGTAGATCAAAGAATTGCTGAACTCAAACATGAAATGAAAATGGCCTCAAAAGAACTTCGCTTTGAGGATGCTGCTGCAATTAGAGACGAAATCAAAGAATTGAATGAGGCCCGATTGATGTTCTAGTTGTCGTCGCCAACTATTATATCAGCAGTGATTCGTGAAATTCGAACGCGAGCTTCAATTCCTCCTGCAGAATCCATGAGAACCTCTTGAAGATC
>SBGE01000044.1 GCA_006226755.1 Deltaproteobacteria bacterium
CGTGGTCTCCAACCTGGAAGTGTTACAAAAGCACAGGCGATTGCACTTTGTGACAGCTTGAACCATCAATTAAGTCGAAATGGTGCGACCATTAATCCAAGAAGAGAACTGATTGATTCAAATATCTGGGCGGTTCTAGATGCCAACCCAGATGAAAGTGATTATCCACATGCCGCAACGGCACTCCATTGGATGGCCGATTCTCCGATATCTATCGCTCCATATTTTCCAGGATATCAATGTACTGATACTAGTGGACTAGATCTGGATGATAGTGAAATTTTTGAAAAGTCATGTGACGATTGTACTTGTGATACATTAAGTCTTATCAGAGGCAGTGATGGTGATTCACTACCAGTTAATACTAAATATTATACTGATGGAGACGCTCTAGCTGTTTCTGCTAGATGTTGGATTGATCTGAACGGAATCTAAGATTATTGATCTTCGTCTTCTGATTCTTCGTCATAAAGAAATGGCTTAGGTCTAGCATTTCCACCCAATTTTTTAGGCTTTGAAGGATCTTTATCTTTTTCCCAGTGCTTTTCCCAAGTGTCGTCTTCTTTGTTTTTTTCGGCAACCATTTCACGACGTTCTTGATAGACTTTTTCTTGTTCAGCAGGCTTTCTAATTTTTGTTCTGGCCTTGCTCATATTTGACGTTTTCTGACGAAGCTTTTCTTTATCAGCATCTTTATCATGAGCTGAAATATCAATTGAAACAGGACCTATTATTTTGGTCTGACAGGCCAGTCTTTCTTTTGTGATATGAAAGACGTTCCCTAAGAGGTTTATCTCTTCAATCGGTGGTGAAGTGAGATTATCTGCCCCACTGCTGATTTTAATAATACAGTCGGTACAAGAAGCATATCCACCACATGTGGACTTAATGTAAACATCAGCTTCTCTAAGAGCTTTTAGGAGATCTACCCCTTCCTCAACTTCAACAGTGTTTCCGCTTGGAAGGAGTGTAACAGTGTGTTTAGACATATTTCGTCAACTTTCTCTCTATTGTTTCAATCACTTTGCCTTTAAAAGGCTTAAGGAGCATCCCCATTTTTGCTGTGATTTGAGTCTCACTATCAGTAAATTCAAGTGTAAGCTCAAATCCTTTTCCTGTAGCATGGATTTTCCCTGCATCTTTATCATAAGAGATGTCGGCCTTGACATTGAATTTCGCAATATATTCTTCAGTAATCTGAGATTTGGCATTTTCAAAGGCTTCATCTTTACTTGAACTTTGTGTATAAGCTACTGCTTTATCCATTACTCAACTCCTGTTGAACCGAATCCTCCGGCTCCCCGTTTTGTTTCAGTTAATTCATCCACAACTTCAAACTTTGCCTGAACCACAGGAGCAACGAGAAGTTGGGCCACACGATCTCCGTGTTTGATGATTTCATCATTTTGGCCAAGATTACCCATAATAACTTTTAGTTCACCACGATAATCTGAATCAATTGTCCCAGGACTATTGACGATCAACAAACCAGTTTTAAGGCTCAGACCAGAACGAGGCCTGACCTGAATTTCATAACCTTGAGGAATTTCCATCGCCAAACCTGTAGGAATGAGAACTCTCTCACCTGGTTTGATCACCATTTCCTCACCTGGACCTAGACAGGCACGGATATCCGCGCCTGCTGCCCATAGGGTTTCATATGAAGGAAGAGGTAACTCAGCATCAAAATGTGAGAGCCTCTTCAATCTGACTTCGATCGCCATAAATTAGCTCTTCTTGGTTAGAGGCTTAACTGCTTTTGCAGAAAGCTTGAGTCTTCCCATTTTGTCGATTTCAACAACTTTGATATCGATCATATCACCTTCTGAAACATATTCATTAGGATCAGAAACTCTTTCATCTGCAAATTCAGATACGTGAACTAGCCCGCCAACTCCAGGCACGATGTCAACGAAGGCACCGTATTCCTTAATTGTCGCAACTTTTGCTTTGTATTCAGCTCCAACTTCTGGTCCATTGATCTGCATTTTTGCAAGATCAACACACTCTTGAATAAGTTGGGCGTCAATACCAACAACACGTACTGTTCCGTCTTCATCGATTTCCATATCAACTTGGAAGTCCTCTTGAAGCTTTTTGATGTTCTTTCCACCTGGACCAATAAGCGCGCCAATTTTGTCTTTATCGATATTGAAAGAAACAATTTTAGGTACACCGTCTTTGAATTCTTTTCTTTCGGTAGAAATGGTTTTGGCCATTTCATTTAGAATATGAAGACGTCCTTCTGTTGCTTGCTTCATAGCTGTGTTTACGATTTCTCTGGTTAGACCAGTAATCTTGATGTCCATCTGAATCGCGGTTACACCGTCAGCTGTACCAGCGACTTTGAAGTCCATATCACCAAGGTGATCTTCGTCACCAAGGATATCAGTTAGAACTTTGAATCTGTCCCCATCAGAAACCAGACCCATTGCAATTCCGGCTACAGGAGCTTTAAGAGGAACACCTGCATCATGAAGGGCCATAGATGCTGAACAAACAGATCCCATAGATGAAGAACCATTTGATTCTAGAACCTCACACACAACTCTAGTTGTGTATGAAAAGTTATCTGGCATAACAGCTTTAACAGCTCTTTCTGCTAGATTTCCGTGTCCAAGTTCTCTACGTCCAACACCTCTCACACCTCTGGCCTCACCTACTGAGTATGGAGGGAAGTTATAGTGGAGGTAAAATTTGTCATAGCTTTGACCGACAATTCGATCGTTCATTTTCTCACCAACAGATCCACCGATAGTTACAGCGGCCATAACTTGAGTTTCCCCTCTGGTGAATAGTGATGATCCGTGTGGTGTCTTGAGAATATCAACTTCTGTTTCAATTTTTCTGACTTCATCAAGTCTTCTTCCACCGATACGCTTTTCTTCATCAAGAATGTCAGCTCTCATCATATTGTAGAGAAGCTCATCTACTGCTTTGTATGATTCATTACCAGTACTGTGGTTTTCTGTAAGTCCCCAAGCGGCCAGGTCATTACCCATATCTTCTTTAACTTTTGCCATAAGATCTTTGGTGGCCTTTTGTCTTTCCATCTTATCAACGATGTTCAAACAAGCTCTCGCGTCGCCAGAGTAAAGATCAGTCACTCTTTTCATCATGGTTTCATTAGCAGCTGCAGATTCAAATGGTCTTTTTTCTTTACCAACTTCTTTTCTGATTCCTTCAACGAACTCACAGAATTTTTTGATTTCATCATGTCCGTAATTGATAGCATCAAGTACTTCTTGATCTGGAACAATATGAGCTTCACCTTCAACCATCATGATGGCATCTTTTGAACCTGCTACAGCGATTTCCATATCAGATTTTTCCCACTGATCGTAATCAGGGTTAATGACCAGCTTTCCGTCAATTCTACCAACTTTACAAGTAGCGATCGGTCCAGCAAATGGAATGTCTGAAATCGTAAGAGCGGCACCAGCTCCAATTCCGGCCAAAACTTCAGGGTCACCTTCTTTTCCGTAGGAAAGAACTGTAGCACTTACAACAGTGTCAAACATATAACCGTTTGGAAAAAGTGGTCTGATAGGTCTATCGATCAAACGTGCATTCAAAGTTTCTTGAGTAGAAGGTCTCCCTTCTCTTTTCATGAAGCCACCAAGGAATTTACCGGCAGCATAGAATTTCTCAGTATACTCAACTAAAAGAGGAAAGAAGTCCTGACCATCTTTTACTGTTGTAGCTGAACAAACAGTGACAAGAACTTGTGTTCTTCCACTTGTAACAAGAACGGAAGCATCAGTTTGCTTGGCCATTCTTCCAGTTTCGATGGAAACATCTTTTCCACCAAAGTTCGTTGTGAAAACTTTTTTGTTTTCATTCATAAAGTACTCCAATTCGCGCATTAACGTCTCACCCCTTGAGACCATCTCAAAGGTATGCGCTTTTAAAATTAATATCTGGAAAATTGAGAAGATTTTGGAAATTTAAAAGATATTTCAAAAGTATGAGTTCTCACCTTTTCAAATATCCCCTAAATTTCTTCCCATCTCCTTGTTTTTCCTTGCCTAAATTTTACAGAAATAAAAAAGGGAAGCCAAGCTTCCCTTCTCTTTTCTTTTACTTTCTAAGTCCAAGTTCCTTAATAAGTTTTCCGTACTCATCACGGTTCTTATTGTGGAAATACTTGAGTAGTCTTCTTCTTTGACCAATCATCTTCATCAAACCTCTGTTTGAATGATAGTCATGGATGTGTTTTTCAAAGTGAGACTTAAGGTTGTTGATTCTAGTAGTCAAAATTGCAATTTGAACTTCTGTTGAACCAGTGTCAGTTGGGTTCTTACCAAACTTAGCGATAAGATCCTTTTTTTCTGCCATAGAGATCATAAAATACTCCTTCCCAAGACCAAGTAGAGACCTTATTGTCCAAACCTAGATAACGGGTAAATCTATTTTCGGGAATTTAGCGGATATAGTCTGACATGTAAACCTTAAGTTTACCCATCAGACGCTCTTCAATCTGCCGTATACGCTCTCTCGAGACCCCATACTCATCAGCGATACTCTGGAGCGAGGGCTGAACCTCGCTAAGTAGCCGTTTTTTAAAGATTTCACGATCTCTCTCTTTCAATCCTTGCATAAAATCATCAAGGTGATTCTGGAGAATCTCGAGACCTTGCCGATCAGCCAGTTCTTCTTCAATTCCGACATCATCTGTATCGGAGATTATGTCGCCCAGCGTTGCTCTTGAGTCAGACTGGGTATTAACTGGTTTGTCGAGGCTAACCTCTCCACCTCTCTCACCTAGTCGCTTGTCCATCAACCTGACTGACTTTTCAGAAACTCCTAAGTTTTCAGAAATCATTTTAACGTCTGGACTAATCCCCATGCTTTTAAGGCGATTTTTCTCTTTCAAAAGATTATAAAACAGTTTCTTTTGTTCATTGGTCGTTCCAATTTTCACCAAGCGAAAATTGTCGAGAATGAATTTCAAGATATAGGATTTGATCCACCAGCTGGCGTAATAAGAAAGTTTAGCGCCTTTTTCCGGATTGTACTTGGAGACTGCTTTCATTAATCCGATATTACCTTCTTGAATCAGATCCATGATATTGCTGTAGGCATAGCGATATTCCATTGCAATTTTGACGACCAATCGTAAATTGGCGAGAACCAGTTTTTTGGCCACATCAATATCTCCTGTCTCAAGTAGAGCTTCAGTTAAAACTTTTTCCTGTTCAGGAGACAAAAGAGCGTATTGATTAATTTGACGGATATAATGAGTAAAAGGATCGACATCTTTTGATGGTGAATAAAGGGCCAGCTCAGTTCCAATGATCTCAGCGGGCAACAGATCGTCATCACCTTCATCACTTGAAGATTCGATTTCAATGAAGTCATCAACTTCGTTGTCTGAATTTTGCGAAGAGTTCTCTTCTTCCTCCTCAACCAAGGTAGGAATGATCACTTCCGCTTCTTTCAAGTCTTTCTTTTTAGTCATTATCACTCACTGTTTGCAGCGGATGATAGCACAACTTGGACACCATTTCTATTGACCAAGCGCTGCCTTTGACGCACGTTGATTCTGGAAGAATTCCAGGGTTTTCTTGATATTTTCCTGATTTTTATTCACTTTATGCTGATAACGGATATATTTCAAAGCAAATGGTCCGTAGTTGAAAACTACTGGAATATTGACCATTCCTCGATCATCAACTTCGTATAGTTTTCCTCTTATTCGTAGAAGCTGACTTGAAACTTCTCTGACAATTAACTCTTCGAGATCACCTTTCCAGGGTGGAATTGAAAATTTAAATCTGGCCTCTTCTACAAAGTCAGCAACGATTGACTTGAATCTTTGATGGGCCTTCTCTTTAACTTCAAGAAAATTGTCATCGTCATTCAAAAGTTGTTTTCGCATCCAATTTAAAAAACCTTTTGAAATTTTGATGTCAAATTTTGTCGAAATTTTCCCAACCATTTGATTGATTCGATCAAACTCACCGAGATTGACGTCGAATACTACTGCAAAATTCTTTTGATAACGGTTGAAATAAAGAGGAGTATCAACAAGTTCCAATGTCAAAGATTCTTCAAAGAGAAGGTCTTTTCCAAATTTTTGAGATTGTTTATCGGCCCATTGATCCCAGATACGATCAACACTCGCTCTTAACCATTCCTGCCCATCGGAGTATTTTTCACTTCGGACCATGAAGTCAGGAACTCCTGTCAAAAGAGAAATCATTTGTGCGACCATCAGGTTTTGATCATCAAACGTTACATTTTTGATGACTCTTTTTATTTTTGGAACCTGTCCATTCAAAACGTAATCTATGTCTCGTAAATTTTCACAATAGATTCTCTGAAAATCATCATGAAAACCTTTGGAACCGACAGTCCTTGGAACTTCTGCTTTAAATTTTGCTGGATTCAATCTTCTACAAATCAGATTTTTACAATGTACTCGAATCGTTTTAGGATCATCTGCATAAGTAAACCCTTGGTCCAACTTGTTCCAGTTGAGTTTGATACCTGCCATCTGTCTGATGACAAAGGCCATGACTTGGGGATTTCTCAGGAGGGGTACAAGTAATCTGGTATCCTTGATATCTCCTCCCCATGAACAGAAGGCCTTGAAGAGATCAAGTGTTTGCTTGAACTCTCTTTCTCTTGCTTTATCTTCAGGAACAAACTTGGAAAGGCTATCTGGAAAGAGTGGATTTTTTCCTAACGTTGGTAATTGGAAGCGCTCTTCACTGTTGTATTTCGCCTTGAAATTGTCTTTTAAACTTTTAAGACTGATGATGGTTATATTTTGACTGCACCAGTTTCCAACCATCTTTTCCACAAGATTTGAGTATTCTTGCTCTGTGAACTCAAAATATTTGGCATATTCAGGAATGGCCCTGGTCATCAAATCAAGCCCGATATATTGAAGATTGGCAATCACACTTCTGGTCACTCTATCTTTTTCATAGGGTTTTCCATAAAGCGCACTCGGCCTCTCTTTACAACGATTATCAAGTCCGATCCCTTCTTCATAGAATCCCCTATAGAGGGATAGATATTCTCTGTAGTCAGAAAGTTTTTCTTCATCCTCTTTTGTATCGATTTTAAAGATGTAATCGAGAGGATCTGAAAGTTCATTTTTATATTCTTCAGAGAAGTTACCAAGGATAATACTCTCGATGGGTATTAAAGCGTGGGCCGGTGTCATAGCGAGCACTTGCAGAATAAATGTAAAAAAGATCCATCTTTTCATTTAATCAACATCCATTGTTTCATTCCTTAAGTTAATCGGTTGAAACTCCGATGATCTTTACATGAAGTCAGGTGCTTATGGACTCCTATTCCTGTTCATTACAGTCGGTTTTTTCCAAAACCTAGGTGCCACTGTTTCTAACGATGAATGGTCTAATTTTTCAAAAAATCAGATTGAAGAAATTAATCAGAAAACCCTCTTGGAACAGAAGACAAATGATCTAGAAAGTTTGATATTGGCCAAAAAATTTCTAGTGAATGGAGACACAGAATGGGCCCGATACTTCCTAAACAAGGTCAACACCAATGAAAGTGATCTCAATGTAGTTATCAAGCGCTACAAGGCCTGGATCAGCTTTATTGAGGGGAAATATGAAGAAACCGAGGAAATGCTTAATAGTCGTGAGTTTTCTGAAGTCGAAAACTTCAAAGAAGTTTGTCTCCTTAAAATCCTGACAAAAATGATTGGTCCTTATAACAAAGAACTTGCTCAGGAACTCTCCTACTGTTCGATCATAACTAGGCTCTATAGCAATAACGAACAGTATTGGTTAGAAAATCTGACTAAGCTGAAAACTAAAAAGTTTGGTCAGATAAAGGGCATGAATACATCCGATATTCAGTACATCATCAGCGATCAACAGCTTGTCAGAATATGGCTTAAGACAGGTTTATTTATGAATAGAGAAGACTTGATTGAAAAGCACCTCAAGTCACTTCCTTCATCAATATATCGCTCAAAGAGGACCAGGGAACTCATTGGTTTTTATCATTATCGAAAAGGTGAATTTGATAAGGCCAAGGATTTTGTTGAAGATATTGATACACCAAATGCTGAAAACATCAGAGGTAATATCAATTTGAAAGACAAAAAATATGAACTTGCGTTTGGTCACTTCAAATTAGCGCTGAACAAAAAAGCGAATAGCTTGAATGCTCTTGAACGTGCCATCCCTTTAGCATGGATCTTGGAACAATGGAAAGATGGACTTGAGCTGATTGGTAGACTTGTTGATGAAAGTATTGATGTTCAGAAAAAAGATGCTCTGGAATCTGCTTTTCATATCAGAATGTCTAACTTTGATCTTGCAGAAAGAAAACTTCGAATTCTCGATGCTGAATACCAAGGTCAACCTCCTCTTGAAGTAGATATCATGAGAAGCTACGTGGCCTTAAGAAACAATGACCCTAAAACTCTTTATCTCACCAGTAAAAATGCTTGTCGAAGATATGATGGCCTCAGTTGCTGGATTCAAAACCAGTTGATTATTTGGGAGAACATCGGGAAAACTATTGAGAGAGATGAAGAAATTCAGGCGGGGAACACTTTCGACCTGGAGAACATTAAAAAATTTGTTACGCCAGAACCAATGCAAGAAAGTATCTATATTGATCAAAAAGACATTGAAGAACTTGATAGTCAGCTGGTCAAAATTAAAACCAATTAAAAAGCATATCCCGTACTAAGAAGAAATCCTGATGAACTCGTACTATGTGTCGCGGTGTAATTAAGACCTGTGAAATCATTGGACATACTTTCCATATTAAAACCGGCCTTCATCCACCAGTAGACCTCAAGCCAGTACCTCATTGAAATATCAACATCGTAACCAAATCCACGAGAAATCTCTAGATTTCCAGCATTCTTCAACATGTTACTAACGACTTCAAATCCAAGATCAAGACTGTATTTACCAGAGTTCGTCCGAATTGCTTCGAGTTCGCCACCAAAGGTCAATTTAGTCACAGTAATTCTTGATAACTGTGGATCAGTTACATTATTTACTTTTCTGAAGTTAACGTAATGTCCCTGATCAAAAACGACTCGACTCTTAAGATTGATTCGACTACCTAGATAATATTTTAGTCCACCATAAAAACTAAAGAGGTTGTCTGATGGAAAATCAAGATCATATGTCGTCATCTTTGGATCATCTTTATAATCGATCATTTTAGCAATGAAACCTGTTGTTAACTGAAAACGGTTTGTACTGTTGTGTTCCCAATCAAGCTCAAAAGATTTGCCACCACTCGATTGAAGTTGAAATGTTCCATTAGTCGAGTCAGTGTAATCAATCGTTTCGGTATAAGGACGAATAGAAAATGAAACCATATTTTTGGTGAACCGTTCTCTATTACTAAGAACCCTGGCACTTACCATGACATTCTTTTGATCCTTCTCAGGGTCTGTCAAAATAATATCTTGAGCAATGACTTTGTTTAAATCAGAGCGAAGGGCCAAGAGAATTTGCTTTTTCTCTCCCTTGGCGTTTGTGTCTGAAATGATAAAACCTTTTTTCGCATCCAAAACCAAACCTTTAGGAGGAATGTATTGACCTGTTTCAGAGTCAAATCGACCAGTTTGATTGGGGATAAAAGTTTTGGTTCTGTTGTGATATTCAGCTGATTCTTCAGGTGGAACATAAAGGCCTGTACTGAAATCTACAAATCCTCCAGCTTTAGGAGCGAACTCTCCTGTTGTCGGATTAAAATATCCTTCAAGTGGCGCATTCTGAGGGGCCATCACAACAGGAGTTTTATCTTTTAAAAGATCATCTCCACTAGAAACAAATAGATCTTTCTTCAAATATTTATCTTTGAAATCTTGATTTTGATAAAGTGCACGATACTGAACTGGATTGATTTTAACAGGGAGAGAAGTTCTTTTCAGCGAATGAACAACACCACTATATTGTCCTTTTTTAACTACTACAGCTTCTTGTCCATTGAGTGCATACTCTAAATGCTCTCGAGTTGTAGAAGGGCCTCTTTTGGCCTTGAGCTTGACTTGTCTTACTTCTACTTTGCCATTTCTTCTGATCACTTCACGCTTATATTGAGGTTTTTGAGAAACATCGAGAGGCTCATCAAGATCATATTTTGTCATGGCCACTTCTCCATTATAGGTTAGAAGTGATGTGATCTTGTTTTCTGGGTTATAAGTCGTTTGAAATTCTGTTCCCCTAACTCCCATCGCCGCAGAACGAGTTCTCACATAAAACTTGTTGGTGGACTTCTCAGTCTCTCTATTTTTTTCAATCTTGCTTCTAAGATTACCCTTAAGAAGAGTGACAAAGCCTGGTTGGGTTTTTGGAAACTCATTAAGAATGAGTTTTCCATTTGGTCCTAATGAAACAGTTGAATGGTCATTAAACTGGACCTGTACAAAACTTGAGTCTTTGGTAAATAGAGAAGTTTCCTTGAAAAGAAGATCTCCGTTCTTTACCTTGGTGGCATTCATGTGACCTTGAACAAGCTTTGACACATGTCCATGAACTTTAACAACAGTAGCTATGGCCGTTTTAGTAAAAGCGGGTACAGGCAAAGAAAGTGAAATTGAATAGATCAAAAATTGGATATACTTCGCCATAAGCAGAATCAATGAACAATCCTTGTAAGGTACAAGTACAATTGTCCTTTAAAAAGTCATTAAAAACAAGAGAGTACAGTCTTACCCAAGTGTTTTAGACGGGTTTCATTTCCTTGCCGTTGAAGCAATAAACGATGTCATTTCCATCTTGCTTGGTGGCGATGTTTACTGGTCTTTTCCAGATAGCATGAATATTTCTCATGGTATCAGCTGCGTATGCCAGATCGAGATCAACCCCTTGATGAATATGCTTGAGCAACAACTCTCCCCGATTGGCATAATTCCCAGATTCAACTTCAATCAATGGTTGGCCAAAGTTTGTCAAAGAGTTGAGGAGTTTCTGTTTGATTGTTGTGAAGTCACGACTTTCAATTTCGTTTCTTCCGGTTCTCGGATTGAACTTATAGGTGAAAAGCTGCATTCGATTACAAAATTCTTCAGTGAAAAATTCATCAATAAAAGTAATGTCATTGTGAGTTGCCCTTACTTCAAAGATTTTTTCTCTCCCTAGTCCCGAGTCCTTGTTCCAGTGGTATTTTTCAACCATATCTGTACAGTCTTCATAATCCTTACCGAATTTACCTGTATTCCATCGGTACTCAATATCTCTCATCAGCTCAATCCCAATTTTATATGGATTGATATTCTGACGGCTCATGGCCATAACTCCGGCATGTTTATCAGCGAAATCGATAATCTCAGAGCTTCTAAGGGCCTTTTTAGTCATGATTTTGGAGTGCCAATAGCTTGCCCAACCTTCATTCATGATTTTGGTAAGTCTTTGAGGAAGAAAATAATATGCTTCATCTCTGAGGCATCCCAAAATATCTGCTTCCCATTCTTTTAGAGGTGCATATTCCAAAAGATATCTCATGACATCTCGTTTACCAATGTCATCAGTTGGGGCCATTTGATCAAAGTCATCATCAGAATTGACCTCAGCACCTGAATCAACTCGTTCATTACGGGCCTTACTTCTCATAAAACTTTTCAAGGCCTGAGATCTATCATCTACTTGTCCGGCGACTTCTTCCTCTAGAGCGATAAGTTTTTCTTCACGCTTTCTTTTCATCTCACTGGTTTCAAACAAAACATTTGTATCCATAAGATTTTCAAGAGAAAGGACACGGTCTATAAACTCTTCAACTCTATCTTGACCATACTTTTCCATATAACGACGAATCTTCGTTCCATGGTTGGCCATTACATCCATCATGTTTCGATCTGTATTTCTAAACCAGGCATTATGTTTAAAAAAATCAGCATGTCCATAAACGTGGGCCATAACGATTTTTTGATCAACGAGGTGATTGGCCTTCAGAAGATAGGCATAGCACGGGCTGGTATTGATCACCATTTCATAAATTTTTTGAAGACCGTACTTGTACCCTTTGGAAAGTTGGTCATATTCCATTCCAAAACGCCAATGTGGATAACGACTTGGGAACCCTCCTTGGGCAGCAAGAATATTGATAGTATCGTAATCAACAACTTCAAAAATAACGGGGTAAAAATCAAGCCCGTAATCAATCGCATATTGATGGATCTCATCCTTGAGTTTCAAAAGTTCACCAGAAATGGGCTTTGAGCGGAGGAGATCGAAACTTCTCATTTACTTACCTTTCCCCAGGAAGTCCTTGATTGAATCAAGAATGGCATCCTTATTTTTTATCTTGGAAAGAATCACGTCATCTGACTTCTCTCCATATTTGGCGTTCAGATCTTTATAAAATTGACCTGATCCATAACGTGATTCAACTTGTCCGTAACAGAAAACATTACTTTGTGGAATAATGTCGTTATCTAAAATATCGAGACAAAGTTTAGTGTCGTCAGTTGACCAGTTGTCACCATCTGAAAAATGGAAAGGATAGATATTCCATTCAGAAGAATTGTAATCACTATTGATGATATCTCGACAAAGCTTGAAGGCCGAACTGATCAATGTCCCACCACTTTCTCTTGTTCTAAAGAAAGTGTGCTCATCTACTTCTTTTGCCGTAGCATCATGAATAATGTAGCGAATCTCAATATCTTTATACTGACTCTTTAGCCATAGATTGATCCAAAAAGACTCTGTTCTTACGATTTCTTTCTGTTCATCACCCATTGAGCCGGAGACGTCCATCATATAAATGACAACTGCAGAGTTTTCAAACTCCACAACTGTATTAGATGAACGATATCTCATGTCCGATTTTATGGGGATGATTGTTGGATTTTTTGGATCGTAAGTACCGAGTGAAATTTGTCTCTTCAAGGCCTCTTTATAAGAGCGTTTGTAATGCTTGAGAGCATCAGGACCAACATTTCCAATACTTGAATACTTATCAGTCGTTGATTCAAGAGTTTTCTTTCCTTTGGGCTCAATATTCGGAAGCTCTAACTCATCACCAAGAATCGAAGCAAGTTCATCAAGGGATAGATCAACTTCAAGTTCTTTGTTACCTTCGCCTTCCCCTGCTTCTCCTTGACCTGGTTGCCCCTCACCTGGTTGTCCATCTACAGGATCTCCTGGTTGGCCATCACCCTGTCCTTGACCACCTTGTTGGCGATCACCGAATTTAAAACGAGGAATATCAATCGAAGGCATTGGGATTTTAAAAGTCCCATCACCTTTTGGAAGAGGCATTTCGCCAGCAGAAACGTATTTGCGAAGATTGTCGCGAATTCGTCCCTTGACGATTTTTCTGAATCTAGAATGGTCTCTCTTTATAGGATGATCCACAGATTCTCCTCATAGGCCAAGTCTTAAGACTT
>SBGE01000036.1 GCA_006226755.1 Deltaproteobacteria bacterium
TGCCTAACGTGAGTTATGTTTTTCTTTTGTCTCCGATTCTGGTGATGTTTGTGATTTGTGTTGGGGCTTCATTGACTCCAGGCGCTTTGATCTTTTTGAAAGTTGAAGAGATCACTCGAAACGGAAATCTCTTACTTCGAGCTTTCGGATTGGGGTGTTCGCTAGGGCTTGGATTTTTCCTTTATGGCCTGACGATTATTTTTATCGTTCCACTATTTAATTTACCTTTTATTCCTTTTGTCAGAAGTTATCGCGGACCTTGGTTCAGTCTTGAATCTATTCCATGGTATATTCACAACGCTCTGACGTATCTGGTTCGCTATACGATTTTGGATTTGATGACACCTTCGCCAATCAATCTCCTTTTTTACAAAATGATGGGAATGAAAATTGGAAAGAACGTGATGATCAACAGCACCAATATTTCAGATCCATGTCTTATCGAGCTTGATGATTACGTTGTCATTGGTGGCTCTGCTTCTTTGATGGCCCATTATGGGATGAAGGGTTATCTCATTATCGACAAATTAATCATCGGTAAGGGGACTACCGTTGGTCTAAATGCCAATATTATGGGAGGGGTCAGGATAGGTGAGAAGTGCACCATAACCCCTAATGCCGTTGTTTTACCTAAAACAGTGATACCTGACCATACCAAGTATGGAATGGAGTGAGGAAATACGTACCTTGATATAGGTCATGTTTTTTTAGACCTTCCAGAGTTATTCTGCCTCCATGATGACGAAAGAAGAGCTCATTTTTAAATACGATACTCCAGGCCCGCGCTATACAAGCTTCCCGGCTTACCCTCATTGGAAAGACACGCCATCCACTGAAGAGTGGATGGGACAAATTCTGTTAAAGCGGGACCTCGGCGCCGAGTTTGACCTCTATGTACATATTCCATTTTGTCGAAGCCTCTGCATCTACTGTGGTTGTTCGCGAATGATTACACGAGATCTTTCTTTGGCAGAAAGATATGTTGATGCTCTTATTAAAGAGTGGAATCAATACAAAAGAAGAGTCGGTTACTTTCCAGTTAAAAGTATTCACCTAGGTGGCGGTACTCCAACCTTTTTACCACCTGAGCTTCTTGAAAAGTTAATCAAAGCTCTCAAGGGAGAACAGGCGATTGAATGGGGAGCAGTTGAAGTTGATCCAAGGGTGACATCCAAGGAGCATTGTAAGGTCTTGGTTGAGAATGGTTTTAAAAAGTTTTCTCTAGGTATTCAGGACTTTGACGAAAAAGTTCAGCGCAATATCAATAGAGTTCAACCTTTTGAGATGGTAGAACTCCTCACAAATGATTTGAGATCAATGGGTGTCGAAAGTTTGAATTTTGATATTATTTTCGGACTTCCTGGACAGTCCCTTGAAACGATAAAAAATACTTTTGAAAAAGTCTCGAAGCTAAGACCGGACACAATAGCTTTTTATAGCTATGCACATGTTCCTTGGAAGATAAAATCTCAAAAAGCACTGGAAAAGATAGGTTTACCGTCAGTGGAGCTTAAGAGGTCACTCTATGAATGTGGCAAGGAGTGCTTGGAGAAGATTGGTTATCACGAACTGGGGATGGATCATTTTTCTCTTAAAGAAGATCAGCTCTATAAAGCTTATGAGCGTGGAGAGTTGAAACGTAGTTTTATGGGCTATACCGCAAAAAAAGGTGAATGTTTGATAGGACTGGGATGTTCCAGTATCTCGAGCACAGGCTTTGGCTATGTTCAAAATGAAAAAGAAGTTCCTGATTACTTGAATAAAATAGAAAACGATCAGATGGCCTATGTTTATGGGCATACTATGACTTATCAGGATAGGATTATCGATCAAACCATACAAGCGCTCATGTGTCAGGGTTCAACTCCTTTGGAAAGAGTGCTGCTCAATCTTGAAAAAGAGCATGCTAGAAAAGTCATGGAAACTTATGAAGAAATGATGAGAGATGGAATTTTGAAGATGGAAGACTCCAAACTTGAAGTCTTAGATCAAGGTAAGCCATTTATTAGAAATATTTGTATGGCCTTAGATCCTAATCTCACTCACACTCCTAAGGAGCAATTCTCTCGAACGATTTAGTTCGGGATGACCAGTAAGTCTTCAAGGAAGAAGGCGGAAAGCTCATTTCTGTTCGACAGGTTGCTTTTCTGGTAAATGCCACTTGCTTGCTGACGAACAGTTTTTTCGGAGGTCTGTCTGATGTCAGCAATTTCTTTATTAGAGAGTCCTTTAAGAATCAGAAGACAAATCTCTTTTTCAGCATGGGTCAGTTTCCAGTCATTGAGTTGTTCGTCAATTTTTTCAGACAGTCCTTTACTTAAAGCGCTGGTTTCTTTCTTCCATTTTTCCAAGTCAGTTTGGACACGAGTCAAATCCAGACTTAACTTCTCAACTTCTTTTTTTGATATGAAAAGTTGTAACCAAATAGTGATCATTCCCACTAAACAGAGAAGGATGATACCAGCTTCAACTAGTACATGGGAGAGCGTTGAGCCATGGGAGAGGTCATCAATAACATCACCAATCAGCAGAGCTATCACGATGAAGAAAATCCCACTTAATGTCAGTCTTTCTTTACTCTCAAGAGAAGATAAATTTGTACCCATATATTCGTCCAATTACTTGATTTTACTTGGCCTGGGACATTTGTCCGGTGGATTAAAATGCTTCTAAAGACGAGAATAATACATATGAAAGCTGTGGAAAAGCCGCGGCTCAAATGACCAAGGAATTTATATGACACTTATCAAAACAGTCGTGACTCAACAGCCTCCCTATGAGTACACCACTGATCAGATAGTTAACGCTGTCGAAGTTTGGCTCAAGGATGCTCCAGAAGTCATCAGGCGTAAAGGCGTCAAGATTTTTAGAGGTGCGAATATCGATAAGCGTGGGTCAGTGGCCCCACTTGATTTCATCTTTTCTGATGCAAGTTTTGAAGAAAAGAATAATTGGTATGTGAAGTCATCTATCGAAATGGGTGAGAAGGTTCTGGCCAAAGCTTTAGAGGAATCAGGGTGGAAGGCCAATGAGCTGGATTATATTATTACGACAAGTTGTACCGGATTTATGATCCCTTCCGTTGATGCCTATTTGATCAATAAATTTGGAATGAAGCAGGATATTGTCAGATTGCCTGTAACAGAAATGGGCTGTGCCGCTGGGATCAGTGGTTTGATTTATGTGAACAACTTCTTGAAAGCAAATCCTGGCAAGAAGGCAGCACTGATAACAATTGAGGCCCCAAGTTTGACCTTCAGGAGAGAAGATCTATCTCTTACCAACCTTGTGAGTACGGCTATCTTTGCAGATGGAGCTACATGTACATTACTGGAAGGGGGGGATGAAGGTAGTGGAATTCGTATTCTTGATACTGATATGTATCACTTCAATGAAAGTGAGTACTTGATGGGATATAATCTGACGAACACTGGATTTCAGATTGTACTGGATAAAGATGTTCCTGACTCAATTAAGTCTCATTTTCCAAATATTCTTCCTCCATTTTTGAAGAAGAATAATTTGGAAGTGGAAGATGTCGAAAATTATCTTTTTCACCCTGGTGGGAAGAAGATTATTCATATGGTTGAAGATTACATCTGTCGATTTGATAAGGACATTTCAGATTCAATTGATGTTTTGAGACAGCATGGAAACATGTCGAGTAGCACTATCATCTTTATTTTAGAGCGTTTTATGAAGAAAGGAATCAAGTCAGGTGAAAAGGGTTACATGTTGGCATTTGGGCCGGGATTTTCTGCTCAAAGTCTACTTGTTGAATGGGTGTAATTGATCATGAGAAGAAAAGTTATTTTTCTTCCATTCTTGCTGATCATCACAATACTTTCTGCAGTATATTCGCTTGATATAAGACAAGAGAATCCAGAAACTCTTTTTCTCACTGAATCGGGAAAAAATTCATATTTGAAGTTCAAAGATGAATTCAATGAAGTTCAATATCTTATTGCCGTACATGAGTTGACTGATAAAGAGACAATTTCTGAAGTCGCAGAGAAAGTAGAAAAAATCAAATCCAAATATTCTGAATTTGAATTCATCATTCCTGATCAGACCAAGCAAAAACTTGCAGATCAAATGACATTGAAACTCCTAGGTGAAAAACATTTCGGATTCATGGTTATAGGAGAGAAGGGAAGTTTTAAGAATATAATTCAGGAGTTGAAAGGCGAAAACGTATGGAAGATGACTGGTCTTCCTTATACAAACTTTAATCTTGATGAGTATTCAAAAGACATTCAGGACAAATTGTTTCCAACGATGTTCATTCTTGCATTCATTATGAGTCTTCTAATTACCAGAAACGTGATGGGGGCAATCTTTATTTTTGTTCCTTCGCTGACTTCAGCTTTGATGTCTTTAGGAGTTTTGAAATTTTGGTTTGAGAGCATGAACATGGTCACATCAATTGTACCTTTACTCTCATTTGTCATTACTTTGGCCCTTGGCTTTCATTTGTACTACTCAGTAATGGAGTTTGGTAGCTTTAAAGAGGCTTTAAAACACAAGTTTAAACCAATAGCTCTGATGATTGGAACTACCGGTATTGGATTTGGAGCCTTGCTGACCAGTGAAATTCCAGTTATTGCTTATTTTGGAGTCATGGTTGCTCTAATGGTCCTCGTATCGACTATCTTTATGATCCTTTTCTTTTATTGGGGAGAGGAACTCATTAAGAAATACGGATCATTTCAGTTGTTCAAGGCCAGAAGTCTATCAGAGAAATTTTTTGAAAATGGATTTTCCAAATATATGATCGGCTTTATTTCCGGTGTGATCTTTACAGTGGGGTTGATAACCTTCCCTCGCTTAGAAGTTCTAACAGACGCTACCCGATATTTTCCACAAAGCTCAGGATTAAAGACGGAAATGGATTGGGTCAGCCATAATGTTGCAGGAATTCCTCTCTTCGATATTCTTGTCGAGACTAAAGGCGATGAGTGGGAAACAGTTGAGAAAATGGCCAAACTGGAATCCGAAATCGCTACAAAATTACCCAAAGTAATGAGTATCATTTCTCCCGTGACAATGGTGAAGGATATCAATCTTCTTTATTCTGGAAATCAGTCTTTGCCAGAAAATAAATTTGCTTTCTTTACACTTTTTTCAAGAATTCCACAGGCCATGAAAGATTCTTATCCTTTGGATAATGTTTATCGCTTTACTGTCTCAGGAGAAGCAGTGAATGTGGATGAATTTAATGAAGATCTTGAATTGGTTAAATCTAAGCTTAGAGAGAGTGGAATAGAATATAAGGTGAATGGACTCTATTACCATCTTATGTCTTCACAAGAGTCAATGATCAATGTGCTTTTTCAGTCATTTTCTTTGAGTGTGTTTTTGGTAAGCATTTTGTCTTTTCTCTACTTCAGAAAGTTAAAAATCTTATTTATTTTTGCCCTAGTGAACACCATCCCTGTTCTCTTTAGTTTTATCTTCATGAAGATTGTCGGATTTTCGATCAATATTGCGACAGTGATGACATATAGTATTTCAATAGGACTTGTTGTTGATAGTTCATTTCATATTATCCACAACCTAGGGGAAGGGAAAAATACTTTCGGGGAATATGTTAGAACTACCGTTACTCCCATTCTTGCCTCGACCCTTGTTTTTGTAGTTAGTTTTTTGATCTTTTTGAGTAATAGCTTTCTTCCTATCAAGCAATTCGGTGGAATCCTCGCTTTTATTCTCTTCGTAGGGATGATTCTCGATTTATATTTTCTACCAACTCTCTATCTTGGAACTTCCAAGGTAAAGGAGATGTTCAAATGAAGAATGTATTTGATTTTGCCATTATTGGTGGTGGTCCTGCCGGAGCCCTCACTGCTTCACTCTTGAAAAAAGCAGGATACAGTGTTTGCTTGATTGAAAAGAATAAAGCAATTCCCAGAAAAGTATGTGGCGAATATTTGTGCCCGTTAGGTGTCGATATTCTTTTCAAACATGGATATCAACATATTATTGAAGGGTTCCCAAAAGTATTAGGAATGAACATTGTCTCTCCTTCTGGACGTAAAATTGAAACAGATTTTCCCGATTCTGACCAAATTTTGACCTATGGTGTTTCACTTAATAGACAAATTTTTGATCAAAGAACCATGGATGAGGCCATTAATGCTGGAGTTGAGATACTTACAGGTCATACAGTAAGAGGCTTTAGTAGAATGAAGAACTGGAACATAGATTTGGGAGAATCAAATGTTGAGGCCAAGTTTTTAATAGGTGCTGATGGTCGAAATAGTATGGTGGCCAAAAAGTTAGGTCTAAAGAAAAAGGACTCTACCAAGAAAGTCGCTCTTCACTGCTTCGTGGACAGAAAGTCTATCAACCCTCGATATGGAGAGATGCATATCCTGGAAGGTGGCTATATCGGTCTGGATCCTACCGGCGAGCATGAAGTAAATCTCTCATTGGTTTGTGATGCTTCTGAAGTAGCCAAACATAGGGGAGCAAGAACGTGCCTGAATGATTTCATAAAAAAATCGACTATTCTGTCTGAAGAGTTTGGTCCTATTTCAGAATCAACTCATATTTCAGCTGTGACTCCTATTACAAACAATATCAAGCATCAATACATTCCTGATGTGGCCCTAGTTGGTGATGCGGCGGGATTCATCGACCCTCTTACTGGAGAGGGGATATATAATTCTCTGTGGATGGCCTTCCATTTAGTAGAGCTCATCGAAGAGGAAAATGATTTCAATAAAGCCTCCATGAAATTTTTAGCCATTAAAAAGAGTAATTTTCGACAGAAAACAATACTCAATAAGTTTTTTCAGGTTATCATTAAGTATCCACTCGTTTGTGAAATGATTGCTTTGTTTCTTGGAAAAAGTAAGAACAGAGGTGATCATTTTGTGGGAATAATTGGAAATATACATACTCCGCTTGTCGGATTGACCAAGGTTCTAAAAGGATAAATATGAAGCATCTCATACTACTAATTGGATTTCTTTTTGCGACTTCTGTTTTTGCAGGCAAAAATGTAAGTAACTGCGTTTCTGAGAATTACAATTCGGCAATGAATGCAGAATGTTTTATCAAGTTTGATATGGAAAGTACCAAAGCTGGTTTTATTACTACGGGTTTTACTGGAGTGGTAAAGAAATTCTCTGCAGAATTCAATTGGAATGGAAGTGAGTTTGCTAACACTTTAATCAAAATAAATCCTAGAGATATTGATACAGATAATGGAAGTAGAAACGATAAAATGTACGAGCAAAGCTTTGGTGTTGATAAGTTTGCGCAACTGGTGGTTCAAATAGGTGGGCCACTTAAGGCCGGGAATCACAATAACGTTCCAGCCCTTTTGACCGTACGAGGTAAAATCAAAGAAATTACTCTTAATATGGAAATTACAGTTTCTAAAGAAAATGAATTTGTCATCAAAGGGACTTCACAGATGAGTATTAAAGAGCTTGAAATCCCTGATCCAAGCATCTTTATTGCTAAAGTGAGAGATCGTGTGGATCTTTCTTTTCAGTTGAAGGGAACCTTATCTGAGTAAATAAGGACCTATTTATTTTTTGAATTCCTTGGGCTGAACCTTAAAAATTAAGGGAAATATTAAGTCCAGTCATTTTAGTTTCATTCGCTGGCTCATAATAGTAGCGGGTCTCGAGAACCTGGCCACTGTCGTCAAGTAAATCAACTTGTGCTTTATCGCTATCTTCAATTTTAATTATTTTAAGATAAGGTGAGATTGAAAAAGACATATCAGATCCTACAATTGTGTAGTTGGCTTCAATTTTCCAGATCTGGCCCTTGTTTTGAAAATTGACGACATCAGGATGGTTTTGAATGGCTTCTGATAATCTTGAATCCACTCGTCCGCTTATAAAATGTTCATATGAACCAGATATTCCAATGATATTTCCTGAAGAAGTGATGATATTTAGACTCGATTGGAGTGGTAGAAGGTAGTAGTTGATCTTTCGACTGTAGTCACCTTGTACACCGGAGTTTGCGTTATTCAATGTTCGAGATTTTATGGAAGCTGAAAAACTCAAAACAGAATTGATTCCTTCAAGATCAAATGCTTTTCCAACACCTAGTGATAAGTGAGAGATGCTATTTTTTGTTTGAATGGAAACGGGCTTTCCACTGGTGTATTGACCATCGTATGTGGTGTTTCCTGTTAGATACATAAGCTCAGTCGTAAAGTAGATAGAGTGAAGAATTCCAAAATGAGTATACTTTACTGTTCCTCCGGAAAGTTGTCCGGAGTCTTTCATGATCTGTTCGTTACTTTTAGTTGAAACTTCGCGGTAGTCCCAATTCGAAGTGGAGTAGCCAAAAGACAGGTTGTCTCGGTACAAATGCTGGCTCAGGGTCAAATCACCCGCAAGGACTCCCATGCCTGGAGTTAAAATGAGGAATAGAAATGCAAGAATTTTAGGCATTTGTCTGTCCTTTTGACAGGGAGTCCGTCTACAACCACTTGATTTTTAAAGGGCTACCTGTTCTACTTAAGTATAGTTACAATATTGATGCCATCTCTTTGAAAAGGATTTTTCTCGTGTCCAAGAATCTCGTTATATTTTTACTTCTGGTTGGAGGAGTTGTTTATATCGCTCAAAAAGAAATGAAAAAACGACTTAAGCCAGCTCAAACAACCCAAAAACAAGTTGAGAAAAAAGAGAATGAAGTTCAGACCTCTTCTGAAGATAAGGTTGTTCAGGAAACAAAGGTAACAAAAAGTTTCGAGCCAGGCTTGTATGTATGTCCACAACAGATAAGTATTACTCCTTATGGTCTGGACTCAACTCCAAGAAACGACAGTGTCTTCTACAAGCCTCAAAACCCTATGAAGCTGAAGTCTTCAAATATTGGACGAGATGGAATTACCTGTAAGTATGATTCGGAGTTTGGTGGTGTTTATTATCTGTATCAAATGATCGAAGAAACTCAATGTCGAAAAATAACAAATGGATTCGGTTATCAGTGTACCGACAGCAATAAAGATATGAAGACCTATAACTGTTGGGAGATGAGAACATCCTCTTCAGAAGAACCATTTTTACGTTTTAAAGTTTCTACTCCTGGTGGGGAGAACATCGCTGAAAGTAGAGGATGGGAATATATTGTTCCAAAAGGCTATCTTTCAAGTGTGAGCGTTAATAGAAGACGTGAAATGGAATGCGCTTACTCAATTGAAATTTCTGGTGAATATATTCTTAAAAATCAGGTAACGAAATTTAAACAATGTGAAAACGAAGGAGAGGGAGTCCGCTGTCACTGACCCCCTCAAGCTTTTAAGCTTGTAAGAACTTTTCACCTTCTTTAGTCAGATAAAAAGACTCTGAACTTTCGTCATAGCTGTAAAGTGGCTTCAGCTTGTATTTTCCATCATCAGTAAGTCCTTCAATTGCAGTTATACCTACAATTTTCCTTTGACCATTCTCGAGTCTTTTTTGATTGATGACGATTTGAACGCCGGAGGCAATTTGATGCCTGAGTTCTTCTACACCAAAGCCATAGCTACTCATCATAGAAAGAAGTTCAATACGCTTTAAGGCATCAAGACAACTTTCTGCCATAATCGTGGCCAAAACTGAATAGCCTTCCTTCATAAACTTCACACTCTCAAAAGCTTCAGCACCTACTAGTTCATTGACGATGAAGTAATCGGCACGCAATTGATATGCATTCTTTAAAAGTTCAACCATCTCTTCTTGCTTGGCATTTGGTGTTTCAAGACGAAGAGTTCTTTTTCTTTTGAAATCCATTTCAGCAGTTTTTTCAACAGTGACAACTCGCCATGTAGGATCAATTTGTTCAACAATCACATTTGCCATCGTTGTTTTTCCAGAACCCGCATTTCCTGCGAGGACAACATTTTTACCTTTTTGCATAATTTTTTTGATCAACTTGGCACCATTGTCATCAAGACAGTTCCAAGAAATCAAATTATCAAGTGTTACATTGTGATAAGGAAGTTTTCTAATCACTAATGCTGGCCCATTTAGGCTGATTGGGCCAAAGACTGCAGCGACTCTTGTCCCATCTTCAAGTCTGCAATCAGCATAGCCTTGACTCTCATTCAACTCTCTTCCTATTGATCTAAAAATATTTTTGATCACATTGAAAATTTCTTCACTATTTTTGAAGAGATCAGATGATTCAAGAATCTTTCCAGACTGTTCCCAGTAAACATCATCAAAAGAGTCGACGATAATTTCACTTACTTCTTTGTTCTTAAAAATCTCACTTAGTGGACCCATCATTTGCTCAACGTTCATAATCTCAACCTCCGTTCGATTTGATAAATCCATATTGCCATGCGTCTACGGAAGATTGTATCCGCCATTCCCGCAGGTTTCACCTGTCATTTTGCACAGGTATCCTTTAAAATCAGATATTTAGCCAGCCTTTTTTGATGGCCTTGATGACGACATCTGTCCTAGATGAGGCCTTTAGCTTCTCAAATAGAGATTTGATATGAAACTGAACCGTCCGTTCACTTATTGAAAGTTGGTAAGCAATTTCTTTGTTTGCAAAACCATCACTTAAGAGTTGGAGGATTTCAGCTTCTCTTGGAGAAAGAGGCGAATCATTATTTTGATTATTTTTAGTACTTTCAATTAGTGAAGTTAATTCTTGAAGTATAACTTCTCCATCTTGCTTTATTCTTTCGATAAGAAAGCTGACCTCTGCATTGGATTTGAATTTAATTCTTTCAGCCTCTAGATTTTCAAGACTTCGTTTTTGATGACCAAGAAGATAAATTAATTGATTGGTTAATTCTTCATTCATTAAAACTTAAATCTCAATGTCCCTTTTACGGGATCGAGTTCTACATTGGCATTCAAGACAAGCGGATGATTTATCTTACCATGTCCTGACTTGAGTCCTTTGAAAACTGGAACATCTAATCTGGCAATCAGTCTTTGAATCGCCTTCATTGTGAGATCTTTTCCATTCGGCTCATTTGCTTCAGTAAAGTCTCCAAGAACAATAGCTTTAACTTTCTTATTAAGGACTCCAGATTGGAGCATTTGTTCAAGCATCCGATCGACTCGATATCCACGCTCTCCAACTTCTTCCAAAAAGAGAATCTTCCCACTAAGATTGGGCTGAAGAGAGGTACCAAGGCCACTTGTCAGCATACAAAGATTTCCACCGACGAGTTTGCCCTTGATGATTTTTTTATGAGTATTCCCTACAGGGCGAAGACCCTTGTAGAGAAGTTCTGAAGTTTGCCCGGTCGCTAAATCGAGATATTCTTTTTGATGTGACTTACTTGGCTTATTACCAAAGGCTGAAAGATTGGATCCGTGAATCGTTTTCCATTTCCACTCTTGATTGAGAAATAGATGAAGTGTTGTGATGTCACTAAAGCCACAAAAGAATTTTTGAACACCTGGATTTTTGAGTTTCATGAGTCTTGGAACAAATCTCATTGAGCCCCAGCCACCTCTGAGGCACCACACAGCTTTACTGTCTTTCGCCAAAAGGGCCCTCTTGAGTTCCCTCCATTGGAGTTCTTCATTGGCAGCAAAGAAAAGTTCTCCTTTCACTATGTCTTTATGATAGCGGGGAACAAATCCTTGCTCTTCTACCCACCTTACGGCATTTTTTAATGTATCTCCAAGTGGCTTTCCTGCAGGAGCGATAATGTCGATGATGTCACCCTTTTGAAGCTTAGGTAATTTACTCATCTGACAGTACACTCCGCTAAGTATTCTTTCCCATTCCAAGAAAGTCTTGAGTTACCAGTTGGTACAGGATGATTAGCTGCGATACTTAAAAATGAAAATTCATTTTGATCTATAGGACGAAGTTCAGCCACATACACTTGTTTTCCTCTGACTGAAGCTAGTTGAAAAAATCCTGTTGTATCAACTTGAGACTTCTTAAAAACAATTTCACCTTTCTCTTTTAGAGTGATGTCGAGATAGCCATCAAGAAAAGTACTGCCAGACTCTTCAATCTGCCCAGAAATTTCCAAAGTATTCTCACTACCGTATCCATTACAGTTGAGATGCCAGTATTCGCCAGCGTGAGACGCGGCAGCCATAAGTGTCAGTGTTAAAATCCATTTTTTCATGGATTTATTATTTCCTGACAGAATCATCTTGTAAAATCAGATATTTATACGGCCCAGAGTGTTGAAATCATTACAGCCAGGCTTATGGCAAACCCTTAAAAATGCTAGATTCGCCCAAAACGATCACACCTTATTGGGGGAAAAATGAAACACTTAACGCTCATTCTAGCTCTACTCGTCTCGTTCTCAATCAACGCCAAAGATTGTGACCTATCGAAGGGCCTTTCAAAAAAACAAATCAAACTTCTTAAAAAAGCTCAAAAAATTAGCCGTATTGGGTTGAACCGTACTCTTCTTGGGAAAGAAGTTTATGAAGTTGATGTTCTATCAACGGACAATGACGAACAATTTATTGTTCTTCTTGGTGAAGCTCACATCAAAGGGCCACGTTCATCAATTATGGGAAAAAGATTAAATAATGCATTTAAGTTGAGAATGCTTGAAGGAATTCCTAAAGCAGAGTCTGATTATATTTCTCAAAACAATGATGAGCTTAGTGATTCTCTTGGTTGGCAAAGAATTCTCGCCAGAGTTATTACTTTTAATTTCTTTGGAAGTACTATTTCTGCCGCTCAAAAAGATGGCCTAACTTTTCTTCCAGGCTACAATGCAGTTCTTTTGGATAAGAAAGTTATTGAAAGAGCAAAAACTGAAACAGCTGAAGATGTTTTGAAACTTCTTCCTTCAATGATTGAAAAAACTGAAGATGGCTTGAATCTTCCTTTGGAAGTTGGACAATTTTTGACTCCATCAACTAGTGAATCTTATATTTTGGAAGCTAGAAACGTAAGAATGGCTTCTAATGTGATCACTTACTTGGACAACGAACTTGTTAAGGGAACACCACTAGTTATTCTTGGTTCAGCTCACAATCCAGGTATGGCAGAGCTATTGAAAGCTGATGGTTTTGAAAAGTGTGAATTCTAAAAAATAAAAAGTCCCCCTCTGAAGTCTCGGGCCAGAGTTCTTCAGAGAGGGGATATTATATCAACACCTTCGCAAATCTATCGAAGTGAAACTCCGGAAGATAGTTGTCGAAGGTGACAGAGATCGATGTTCCAGTTACTTCACCTCTGATATTTTCTCGGGGAACAAATCCCCAAAATCTAGAATCAAAAGAATTATCCCTGTTGTCGCCCAGGACAAAATATTTGTTCGGGGGGACTGTTATCCTGAGCGACATGGGATT
>SBGE01000307.1 GCA_006226755.1 Deltaproteobacteria bacterium
CATAATACAATTCCTAAATTTGTAGGATTAAAAAAATGTTTACCATTATGTTTGAGTAAAAATTTAGGTGCTATTGTGAAAATGGGGGCCATCAACCATACAGTTGGAGATTCGGATTTCAAAAGTAGTGTGAGACTTAAAGAAGATATAAGTGCTGAAGGCCAATTGAAATTTCTTTGGACCGAATTATCAAAAATAAACTGTAAAGTCAGAGACCAACTAACAACTAGTAATAGAGCAAATATATTCATTCCGTAGCCCATAAAGGCTGCAGTGAGATGTAAACACATCAAAATGATAATCTGAAGAAATCTGGGGTCTTTCACTTTTTGACGCCGAACAGATGTTTATCTTTAACAGTTTTTGAAACAATATCAGGAACCATTTTTTCCCAACCAGCTTTTCCTTCTTGAATCATTGAGAGAACTGTTCGAGACCAAATACCAGAATATTCTGGAGTAAAATCATGAATATCATTCAAGAGCTTATTATCTCTGAGATACTGAACCAAATTTTTTATATTTTCAGGAAATTTTATATCTTTTGAACAAACAAGTTTTTTAGGATCATGGTCATCTGCTGCAGGATAAATGAACAGCTTGGTGTGCTGACCAAAAAGGATACCGAGAGAACCAAGTAGTCCTGTTCGATAGCCTTTGTGTTCTTCTTCATCGAGAATCAACTTCAAATTGTAGATACCGGTGATGATACCTATTTCGTGATTGACGTTGTATTTTTGAAGATACTCAGAAACTTGGTAATGGTTTTCAAAATTTGAAATCATAACGATGTGTCCAAGAGCATTCAAAAGATCAACTCTTGCGAGAAAGTCTTCGTTGTCGACATCACCATCTCTGGCAAGAAGTCTCGACATCGAGATCTCAGGTATAACCAGAACGTTATCTTGTTCTTCCTTAGGAAGAGTTTCCTTGAAATTTGAGAGTCCGCATTTCAACATGTCGAGGTTGACCAGTGTTGGAGGCCTGAAACTTCCACGATTCAAAAGAATATTCTTCTTGTAAACCACATCAGTGGCTTGAAGGATGTCTCCTTTCGCGTCAAACATAACAGCTCGACAGAGTCCACGCTTTACTAACTCAAGGTTCAAAAGTCTTGAATCGAAGCCATCTGGAAACGCCGGTCCCTTCGCTCTGATCATGTTGATGACAATTCTGTTTTTGGAAAGACCATCCATCAAACTTTGAATGAAATGAGATCGGTCATCGAGACAGAACAGACAACCATGAATCATATTTACACCGAGAGCTCCGATGGCCTCTTGTTGTTGAACATTTTCACGATCGAGCATCCTGACATGAACGATCAGCTGAGAATAAGCCGCTCCTGCTGCATGCTGAAAACGAACTCCCATCCAACCATGGTCTTCGCCTTTTCCACTGTAACTTTTGGCAGCTACTGTATTAGCAAAAGTGAAAAATACTGTTCCATCTGGCCGCACTTTTCCCAAACGTTCAGTTAAAAGTTCGTATTCTCTCTCAAGCATTTGTTGAAGCCGCTCTTCAGAAACATAACGATGACCTTTTCCATAAATAATATCGGAGAAAGTCATATCGTAAGCACTCATGGTTTTGGCCACAGTACCCGCAGCACCACCGGCCTGGAAGAAATGCCTGGCGACTTCTTGACCGGCACCGATCTCGGCGAAGGTTCCATAAATCTTGTCGTTGAGATTGATCTCCAACGCCTTTTGCTTGGGCGTGAGTATCTGACAAAAACTCATGCTTCAAATCCTTTTGAATTGGGTACTTACAACTATTTTATGCCCTCTTAGGACTCTTAGAAAGAAGAAATCCACCAGATATTAAGGACTTAACCGTCAATTTTATTCAACTATCCCGAAACGCCCTCTACTAAAGGGTTTCAGCCATTTATTTGAGGCATTATTTTGGCAAAAAACTTAACTTTTCTGCCGGTTAGGCCGAAAAGACGAATATACGCTATAATTTAGATAGCGAACGAGGAGACCTTTTATGGAACTTTCAATTGCTCTAGGACTAGGATTGATTTTAATCGGTGTCTCCATTGCCAAAGAGACCTCTGAGAAGACCAAAGTCAAAGTCCCTGTCAAAAAGACGCCAAGACACGACTAGTAAATCCTTGTAATCTTTTCAATGACGATTTGCATCAATCCGTTTTTATAGGATACTCGACCTCCTAAAGGGGTAGAGCATGTCCACATCGAAATCACTTCTCATGATCATAGGTTTAACACTTTCGATTGGTGTCAGCGCCAAGCATATTGTTGTTCCTAAAGTTATCTACGGAAACGATGACCGCTATGAAGTTGAAGAATACTCGGACAAACTCTTTCGTGACTACGCCCAGTCAGTTGCCGGTATGGTAAAAAGCTACAAACTGGCCGAGGATCCTGAGGATTCTGAGATGCTTCGATTTAGTCGCATTCAGGCCCAACGATCGCGCGCTCTCTGTAAAGACGAAAAGTATGCTGACCAGTATACGCTCCCTATATGCAGTGGTTTTCTTGTAGACGATGACATTCTCGTGACTGCCGCCCACTGTATCGCTGATGTTGATGATTGTAAGAGAAAAAGTTGGGTCTTTGATTACGTAAAAGGTACAGAGAAGATCAAAAAAAGTAATGTTTACGGCTGTAGTGAGATCCTTCTTCGTGAAGAGGAAGAATCAAAATACAAAGTGCGTGACTACGCTGTAATACGACTCGATAGAAAAGTTGAGGGAAGGGAACCCCTCAAACTAAGAAAGCTTGGCTTTCCTCACATTGGATCAGAAGTGGTTGTCATTGGACATCCATCTGGTCTGCCAATGAAAATTTCAGACGGAGCTTCTGTTAAGTTGGGATTTAACAAAGATGAACAAATCAGTGTTATCGGAACAATTTCAAAACGTCGTTATTATTTCAAGGCCAATCTCGATACTTTCAGTGGAAATTCGGGAAGTCCTGTCTTCAACATGAAAAGTGGTAAAGTTGAAGGTCTCCTTATTCAAGGCGCTGAAGACTATGAATGGGACGAAGAAAACAAATGCATGAGAGTTTCTAAGAAGACTAATAGCGCTAAAGATGTTGAAGAAATGGTTTTTAGAATCACCAAAGTCAAAGGCCTGAAGAAACTTCTCAAAAAAGAAGCTGATCAAGAATAAATTTGAACAACTGAGTCCAATGATTTTTTATTGTTGATAGAACTTCACAATTCACAGGCCTTCCAAGAATTTCAGTCATAAAAATCATCTGTTTTGTTGTGTTGATTAAAACTTTTGTCGGTTTAAAGATTAAATTGCCAACATAGCAGCTAAAATTATCGTTGAGAGTAATGATACTTATTGAAATAAGTAGTAAGAAAGGCCCGGTAATCACCGGGCCTTTTTTATCTAACAGTCACGATCAATAGCAATTAAAACTTCTTCTGAATTAAGAAATTCAAGCTCTGGATACTGTGGGAAAATGACAACGAGAGTTCTGCTTTGATAGGTTCTACAAATCAATCTATTCCCTCTCATTTCTCTGGTTCTTCTCTCTTTTAGATAAAGCTTTGTATTAACTTTATTCATTCCACGAGACATTGTCTGGTTAAATCCCATTAGAACGTCATTACAGCTATCGAAGAATGGAACATTTGCAGTCAATTCTCTTGTTCCTAGTCTTCCAAATGTCTCAAGTCCTCTGACTTTGATATCTATGTTTCTTGAAAAATTACATTTGGATTTCATGATCAAAACTTCATGTACATCTTCACGGTTTGGATTTCTACTTCTGTCTTCATTAGTTGTTGTGTCTTGAGTGAATGCGAGAGAAGACATGGTCATCAATAGTGCAAATAGAATGGCTTTCATTTTACTTCCTTTGTTGCGTTAGTCTGTGATGCTTCTTTATAGATCAAAACGGTATGCTAAAAGGAAAAATCAATGAAATATAGAAAAAATGAATTTGCTCCCAAAGGCTCCCTGAACTTTTTTTGAGCAAAAAAAAAGCAGGTCTTACGACCTGCTTATGTCTATTAAAAATTTCTTACTGGATTTCTTATGGGCAGAGGAATTGGATAAAAATCATTGGCGATTTCAATCAGTTTCTCCATTTCCTCAAGATCAATATCAGCTTCTCTCAAATGAAGGATCGCAATGAAAATCTCCAATACTTGATCATCGATAAATAGCTTTGAGAACTCGTCTTTTTTAATCTCTAGAACAGGAATTGTTTCTACAACTTGTCCATCAACAATTTTTTCTACTGGATAAGAGTAAACAGATGTTCTCTTTAAATTTATTCCATCTCTAAACAGTTGATATCTTCCCTTTAACTCTGAGACATAGAAGAATTCGATAGCAGGATACATTCCAAGAACCTGTGCTCGTCCTGTCTTTTCTTCGATATGCTTTTGCAGTCTTTCAAGTTCATTTACAATTTTTTCTTCGTAAAGAATGCTTGCAGGCAAAGCCCCATCAATTTCTTGTGGCATTCTTGTTTCAACTCTCCTTCCATAGAATCTTTCAATATTTCTGATTCTTTCTTTTTTAATCAGTTCTTTGAACTTTTTGCTCATTTCTCCATTATCATCAAGTTGACCGATTACAGGAATCAACTCATGAAACACGAGAAGTCGCAAATCTAGATTAAACTTGATGTGCTTTTCCCAAGAAGACTTATTCAAAACAATCAAAGGATTACCAAGATCAGCCTCATCTATTTTGACTTGTGGTTTGGCATCTTTAGCTTTCCCATTTGGAAAGTTCAAAGCTTCTTTGACCTCCCCAAATTTATCGACAAGAATTTCATCTGTTGAAACAACGATCAACCTCTCGCCTCCTTGACCATCTAACATGGCCTTCAAACGAGCTGTATCAACATCCATCCCTTCATTTGGGTCACTTTCGATCAAATCAATAACATCCTGAGCACTTGATTTGAAACTCACGACAACTTGATCTCCACCATTACCAGTCTCATCACCATGAACTGTTGTTTGAATGGGGTTATCTTGTGGCATAAAAACTGTATTTGTATGTATCTCTTTCTGTTGACAGGCCACGAACATCATCAAAAAAAGTGGTAGTGCAAGTAATTTTCTCATTGGTTGAATCTCGCTTCTTCTTTTACATTGGTTAATGGCACCAACTGAATGTTTAAATTGTATACTTCGTTCGTTTCACCTTCTTCCATAAATTGGGCCAATCCTCTTCTAAAATCTTTGATCAATTTTTTGATCTCTGGCATTTTGTCTTTATTGATTGGACAAGTAATGGAAGTGATATCTCTAAGTTCAACAGGAATAGTTTCAAGTGAAATCATTGCATGTTGAAGTTTTTCACGATGAGCAGTTTTGATAGCTCTAGATTCAATATTGTCAGTTGTTCTATATTTCTTATGAACACGTACAAGTTCACCATTTTCTTCTTTTAAAATTCCAACTCTCTTCATCAGTTCTAGAGATTTTTCAACTGTTGCAGGAGGAATCTCCAAACGTGAACCAATCCAGATTGGACAATTCTTGAAATCTTTGGTTTTCATAAGATTCAAAATAGCAAAATATTGTTGTTTGGAAATCAAACTATAAATATCTTGGTTCAATCTCTTAAAATTTTTGTCTTCGTCTTTTTTGAGATTGTTATAAAGTCTGGAGCTTTTCGTTCTGTTTTTCTTGTTGTCGATGATCGAGTTTTTAAAGGCCGCTTCCCTATCTGGGTCCATTGCCAAGGCCTCAGCAAAACGCTCTCCCATTTTGAGGGTCAGGTTACGCTTGCCAGAGAATAGCTCTGATAATCTCCCACTGGAAACGCCTAGAACTTTAGCAAAAGACCTTGTGGAGTAGGATGAGTCAGTTTCCTTTCGTCTATAAAACTCGTCCTGGATCCACTGAATGGGTTCTTGAAAACTTGTATTTTCCATTACTTGTGCTCCTTAGATGCTGTGTAATATAGCATTATTTAGCTCATCCCTTAGAACTTTGCTCCCAAAATGTAATTATTACAGGAGCGCTCTGCTCCCAAGCTCGGGAGCACTTGGGAGCAATTGGAAAGTGTTCCACGCCTGTTTGAATTTTTTTAGCTAGACCATTTTTTTGGTTATTTTCGCTTCACCAAATTAACGGGAGAAGACATGAAACATTTCTTATTATTGATTACATTTTTAAGCGCAACTTTTGCTGCTCATTCAAATGAAGTAGAAAAAACATTGGCCGAAAAATATTTCACTCTAGATAAAGTAGAAGTTATAGAAATCCACGATGAAGTTGAGTCTAAAGATTTCTCATACAACAAAGATAATTCTGAAGCTTCAGTAGAAACAACTGAGGCAAATCCTGATGATAAAGAAGATGGTATCGTTGAACTGATCGGAAACGGTATAGATGGCATGCTTCTTTATGGGAAGAAAATCTGGAACATCATTACTTCAGGAAAGCCTACAGGAACTCAACAGCATATTGTTCCTCTATCAGTAATTCCAAACATCGACGGGCAAACTGGAACTTTGTATGAGATGGAAAACTGGGAACTTCCTAAAAGTAGAAAATTTAAAGTTAATTACAAGAACCTACTTGGTGTCTCTGTTGTTTCTTTTACTTACAGCGTGAACTATCAAGCTGGTGGCTCTTACAACGGAAAAGGAAAATGGTTGACTGGGATCAACGTATCCGCCTCTGAAGTCTCTGTTATGTGGGGATTCGGATTTGATGCCACATCTTCTCTTGTAGGAGTTACGAATATGGGTACCAAAGAAAACCCAATCGCTGCTGCGACTTTGAAAGTCAGCTGGGAGCTCTCATCTGTTCTTCAAAATGTTAAAGGATCTGAAAGTTTTCATATCACTGGTGACAACCGTTTGATTCCTGTCACCGAATAGTGAGTGTGTGTTTTTCCTACCCTTTGAAAGGGCCCCAGATTACCCCAGGGGCCCTTTCTCTTTTACTTCCCTAGTACCCAACTACCTGAAATCTTACAAATCTATGATCTGCTTATTTTGGTAAAAACCTCTATTTCTCCAAAATCCCATGCTCCAAACACAATCGCACAAGGCTTTTCGCTACACTGGGGTCAAGAGACGAGAAAGTTGAGGTTGTTTATGAAAAAGTTGATTCTAATGTTGGTAATGTTGAGTACCGTTGTTCACGCTCAAAGTAATTGTGAAGGAAGAAATAAAAACAAAGATGCGAGCTCATTCAGTAAGATTCACGATCTTGCCACTCTCCCAATCTTTGAAAAAAAGCATCCTGCAGCTGCCAGAAAACCTGCTCAAAAACTCCAGGAAAGTGGAGAAGAGTTTCCCTTCCCGGTGACGGGATTAGAGCCTCAGGAAGGCTTTGAGTTCATTCATGTAATCAAATCATCTCCTAATATGAATCAGGCGGCAGATGAAATTCTATTGAACTGTCAGGGATTTATAGCTGAAATTGCCTTTTATAATAGAGCACAAAATGGACCAAATGGAGCTCCTGTAGAAACCTACACTATGGACCATCACGATTGCTATGAAGTGACTGAAGAAATCAAAAAGTTCCTAAACGAAGGAAAAACGGTTTGCATAACTTTAGATCTTGAACAGTACAACAAGCCTAAAGTTGAAGACAAGGCCTGTGAAGCTCCAGTTCAATAATCAAGATAACAAGCGGGCCGCATCTTCTGCGAAATAAGTCAGAATCATGTCGGCCCCAGCTCTTTTAAAACTGGTTAACATTTCCATCATGACAGCTTCTCCATTGATCCAACCCTTTTCATCGGCGGCCTTCACCATGGCATACTCTCCACTCACATTATAGACTGCAATTGGAAGAGTGGTGTTTTCTCTCATGGCCCTAATCACATCGAGATAAGGAAGCCCAGGCTTGACCATCAAAATGTCGGCCCCTTCTGCTTCATCCAATTGTGTTTCTCTAATGGCCTCACGAATATTTGAAAAATCCATCTGATATGTTTTTTTATCTCCAGATTTTGGTGCTGAATCAAGGGCATCTCTAAAGGGGCCATAAAAAGCTGAACAATATTTGGCGGTATAAGACATAATCGCAGTATTCTTGAACCCATTCTCATCCAAAGCTTTTCGGATGTAACCGACTCTCCCGTCCATCATGTCCGATGGTCCAATAATGTCAGAGCCGGCTTTGGCCTGATTTAGTGCCATTTTTGCCAAGATTTCAAGGGTTTCATCATTCAAGATTTCACCTGTTTGAGGGTTCACAATTCCATCGTGTCCATCGCTCGAATAAGGATCCAGCGCTACGTCTGTCATAACTAACATATCGGGACAGGCATTTTTAACTTCTTTAATGGCCCTTTGAAAAAGTCCATCAGGATTCAAACCTTCACTTCCTTTAGGATCTTTCAAACTATCTTCGATTGCCGGAAAAAGTGAAACACAGCGAACACCTAGCTTTTGAAGTGATTTCGTTTTTTCAACAAGAAGATCAATACTCATCCGATATTGTCCTGGCATACTTGCAACAGGGACAAGTTCATCTTTTCCTTCAATGACAAAAAGTGGAGCAACTAGATCATTGGTCGTCAGAATATTTTCTCTGACGAGATCTCTAAGAGCTGGAGTAAGTCGATTTCTTCTTGGTCTGATTTGCATAATCACCCCATATTCATTTTTGCCTGAAAGGCCACAGCATACATGGAAATTTGTTTCAACATTGAAGAGAGACCATTGGCCCGACTCATAGATAATTGTTCTCTAAGTCCTATCGTGTCTAGAAAGTCTGGTTTAGTTGCCAGAATCTCTGCTGGTGTTGCATTAGAGTAAACTCTCATCAAAAGAGCGATTACACCTTTAACAATGGAAGCATCACTGTCGGCATGAAACATGATCTTGTCACCATTAAGCTCTGGGTAAAGCCATACTTGGGACTGGCAGCCTTTGATTTTGAACTGATCTTGGCGATATTCTTCTTTCATTGGCTCAAGATCTTTTCCAATGGCAATAATATGTTTGTAACGTTCTTCCCAATCATTAAAACGGGCGAACTCTTCAACTAAATTTTTTACTCTTTCTTGAATTTCCATAACTTGGCTTATACATCGGCTAGAAGACCATCGTCAAACCGCCCCCCCAAGTCTGTTGTATAAAGGATTTGGTAAGTGTTGCGCCTTTGGCCCTTTGCCGGGAAAACTCGTATAAGGCATTCAATTTCCAAAAATTGTTTAGCCTTTTGTTAAGTTGCAGGTCGAGTTTGTAATAGCGAGCAATATCAAAAGGTATATTCTTATCTGAATCATGAGTTTGGTAGGTATATCCAAAAGTCAGATCGGTACGCCAAAAAAGATCTTTTCGAACAGCTTTAAGGTATCCGTTCCAAATATCAAAATGATCATTGGTAAGTTTCTCTCTTCTCTGCGAATATTCAAATCCACCCAACAAGTCATACTTGGCCCCAATCACGTAGCGGTGATTAAACCCTAAATTATGAATGTTTCCATGATTGTTATCCAAATAACCCTGAAAGGCTCGAATCTGATAATAGGCCTCCGTTCTATGATTGCGGTTGAATTGAAAAACTTCTGAAAATCTAAAACCTGAATCTTCCGTATAGAAATCAAATAAGTTTCTCTTTCTCCAATCCATATATTGAGTACGAAACTCCATATCAACGATAAAGCGTGCTTTCTTTCCAAATAGAGTGTGCTTGCGATGAAACTCTAGTCCGAGCATCCCTTCATAGGTATTATTACGCTTCACTTCTGGTAGTGCTCTTTCATGATAAAGAGCAAAAAGATGAGCTTTGGGATACCAAAGATATCTTTTATTATGAAAAAGTTGAAAGCCGGCCAACCCTTTAAAATCCCAAACCATCGAGGGAACATTGGTAATGTTTGTCCACTCCCCATAATAGTTTTCCATGATATTTGTACTGTAGCGATAATTACCTATCGCGAGTAAATCAAAACGTGAGATATGCTTAAAAATCTTTAGGGCCTGATCAAGTCTTTCGTTGAAATCCCCTGTTAGATTTTTAATTTTTTTCAGATTCTCTTTTATATTCCTGTCACCATAAGTTCGATCTGCAACCACAAAACCATTAAGAGGATCAAGACGGATTCCTTCTGGTGCAACATAATTTCCAGTCTCTGGATCAATACCTCCTAGATCATCTGGCATGATATAGAGGCCTGCTTTTTCATCATAGCGAGCATTTTCAGGAGGAGCGACATAGATCCCAGAGTTAAGATCGACATGTCCACCAGGTTTGACCCCTGTTTTATGCTGACGCTTTTTATCAGTGTTTATATCTTCCCCATAAGGTTCGGGAATAAGATAACTGTTCTTTCCCTTATTCATCGCCACTGTATAATTGCCTTTGAGAACTCTTCCTTTTGATTGATTTCCCATGTCGCTGTTTTTTCCAAGCGCATAGAGCTGATGAAGTGAGATATGAACAGGTTTTGAAGACTTATCGTAACTTGGGAAAGCCCCTGAGAAATGTCCTTTAGGAATTTTTTCAACATGATGATGTTTTAAATTATCTGCAATATTATCGAGCTCTTCCCCTTGATCAAAATTGATTTTCTTTTTCCCATCCAATTCTTCACGAAGAGATTCATGTATGTCTTGGTCTTCATTTTTATACAAATGAACATCGCCCTTTAAAGTAATGTTTGAAGTAATATGGTTTTGGTCATTGTAGACGAGGAGAAAGTCAGTGCCTCTGATACCAATTGAAGCTGATCGAGTCTTTATGTACATTTTGTGTTCATAGCCAGCTTTAGGTTTCCCCTTTGGATCAACAATCCCGCGCATCTTACCTTTAAGCAGTTCAACCAATCGGGGTTTGCTTTCTTGTTTTTGTGAAAGTGCTATTTTGCCATCAGGTCCAAGACTAATAAGAGAGCCATCTTCAAATTTGATTTTGACGAAACTTTTCTTACCTGTGGTGATGAGTGCGTTACCTACAACTTTATGATTCTTGAAGAGTTGGACTGGTTTTTTCAAATGAGCATAGCGAGCGAAGACTTCTCCTCGCATTTTCAAAACTCTCCCAACCCGCTGCCCAGAGGAATCTGCGTATGAACAAAATGCTGCCAGTATGCAAAGAATTGAAATTAGGAAATGTCTCATCCAAAGAAGTATAGGCCCTCGATTATTGGTCGACCAGCCTCTTTGCCCAAAAGCTCATGAGCTTTCGAGCACTTAAGTCAAGTAACTGATATTATTGGTTTTTATTAAGCAAATTTTCTGTCAAAATTGAATATTTCCGGGCGCGAGCAGGCCGAAATTGTTATAGAATGGCCTTAGATATGGGAAAGAAACGCCTCTTCCTGGTTTCATAGCTTATGGGAGGCAGTGAAGGAGAAATAGGTCTCCTTCACGCTTTCCCGCCAATTTATTCTTTGTATTCAACCCAAACAAATCCTCTAAAATCTCCCGCTTTAAATCCATGGGCCTGATCTTCAGGATAATCTTTTTTTATGGCCGATTGAACTTTCTTAGGAATAGTAGTGCCGTGACAGTTGAGACACAGACCTGCGACATAAAGTGGTTTGAGAAGAACGTAATGATTCTCACCCATTTTCACCACGCTCGCCTCTTGCTTCTTTGATTTCCTATATTCATCTAAATAAGAGAGCATCCATTTTTTGGGAGTATTACTTTGGTTACGAACCTTGTGACTGGTTCTTCCTAGACTCCATTTTCCTTCATTCGATTTGGCCGTCACGATAGGTGCTTCAACTTTGCAGTGACCAATTCCCTCAGGTAACCCCTTCTTCACACCTTTTTGAAGTTCACTTTTAAGCATCTTCATAAATGTTTCTGCACGCTGCCCTGCTTGTTTTTTGAATGTCTGCTCATCCATGGCATGAGAATTCAAAGTAAAAAGACCCAAGAAAAGAAATGATTTGGTTAATGTTGTCATTTTCACAATAGACCTCCATGAGCTGATGTTCTCATCCTTCAATTCAATTGACTATGATTCTGATCAAATTAGACAGGTTTGAATAGCCAAAACTAAAAAAAATATCTCCTGTATTCCAAAACTTATGTAGAATATTAAGAAAGGAAAATTGCCGATGAAATTAAAAGTGTGGGGCTCCAGAGGCTCCATTCCAGTCTCAGATTACCCCGATACTGTTTGGAAAAGAACTCATTCTCTTCTTGAAGATTTTCAACAATCTGGAATGTCTCCAGATGACTACTTGAAATCTAAAGATTTTACATCCATCACTGGATTTGGGGGAAACACAACATGCGTGCAATTGACCACTAACTCAGGATCAAGTCTCATAATTGATGGTGGAAGTGGACTGAGATCACTTGGTATGTCACAACTCGGCGGAGATCTTGGAAAAGGGAAAGGCGAGGCCCATATATATTTAACTCATTATCACTGGGATCACTTGGTTGGACTTCCTTTCTATGTACCATTTTATATTCCTGGAAATAAAATACACGTCTACTCGGTTTGTGAAGATTTGGAAAAATGCTTTGAAATTCTTTTTCAAAAACCATACTTCCCAGTTCCCTTCAATGTGATTAAAGCACAGATAACTTTTCATCAAATTGAACCACGGAAACCATTCAAGATTGGAGACTTAACGGCAACTCCTTATCAACTTGATCACCCAGATCCTTGCTGGGGGCTCAAGATCAATGGTGATGGCAAGAATTTCGCCCATTGTGTAGATACTGAAGGTACTCGAATTAGTCGTGAAAAGTTGGGAGAGGATCTTCCTCTCTATCAAGGTATCGAATTGATGTATTTCGATGCTCAATATGATTTCAATGATCATCTCAACAAAGTGGACTGGGGCCATTCGGCCAGTCAGATTGGGCTCGACCTCGCCATGCGTGAAGGGATCAAGCGAGTTCTATTCACCCACCATGATCCGGCGGCCAGCACTGAGCAAATTACAGATATGAAAAAAGACACTCAACGCTATTTTATCGAACAACGTAAGGCGAAAGAGACTCTCTTTCCTGTTGAATGGGACTTTGCCTACGATGGGATGGAAGTAGAAATTTAGCTTTTTTCCTGCTAATCTTTCGTGAATTTTAAAAACGGAAGGTGGCCTGTGTCCAAACCAGTAAATTACCCTGAAAACCCAAAAGAACTCTGGAATATTTTCTACGACTTCACTCGTATTCCAAGGCCAAGTGGTCATGAACAAAAAGTCATTGATTACATCAAAGATTTGGCCGAAAAAAATGGGGCAACTTGGAAACAAGATGCAAAAGGAAATCTGGTAGTATACGTACCCGCTTCTGAAGATAGAAAAGAAGCTGCTCCATTATTAGTTCAAAACCATGTCGACATGG
>SBGE01000065.1 GCA_006226755.1 Deltaproteobacteria bacterium
TTATAATTTAATTGTAGGCGATAGGATGTTGCTTACGTGAAGGCAGGATGCCGAAAGAGAGGGGGCTTTGCAGGGGCCCCCTTTTTTTATTCTTTTTTTCAATTCCCACACATTTCTCTCTTTGAATAAAGCTTCTGATAGCAGGCTTTAATCACTATATATCTCCATTTGCCACTAATAATTGGCATGTCAAAATCACCAAAGTAGCTGAAATTTATTACCGCCTAGGTCGAAAAGCAAACTTCCTATAATCTATATAATGAGTGAAAAGACCCTCAGAATTTTACATGAGAGAATTTATGAAGAAGATTCAAATGTTGTTGTCGTTGCTTTCAGTTGTGTTCATGTTGAGCTCATGCTTGCCAAACAATACAACTCCGTTACCAAATCCAACTCCTGGTCCTGATGATGAAAAGGATGAGACAGGTGAGCATCGAGAAAATGAAAATAATGATGCCTGGGTTCGTCAGCAGATGGATGGGCTTACAGATGGGTATCGAAATATTCCTTCTAGTGATAGAGTCACCGGTGTAATCAATAACCTTCTATCAGGTCAGGTTGTTGATTGTTTGCCAGGTGGGATTCCTGGTCAGTATTCAGGGGGAAGTGCCAATCAAAAACTTCACCCAGCTGCTCAAGGAGCAAGAAAACTTCTTGCTACTCTTTTCCAATCTTGTAAGGCAATTGATATTCCTATTACGGCCAGTACTCCTAATTTAAGAGGGGTGGAAAAGGCCAAGCAATATGGCTCACAAAAAGGAGTAGCTGGTGGTTATTTGAGAAAAATTACCAATACTCAAGCCTATGTGAGTTCACATATTGTTCTTAAGGAACTTGAAAATGACCCTAATTATCCAGCTGGAGTCTGTAAGGATGCGACGGCCAGACCACCTGTTTATGGATATGGTTCAACCGCCAGGGCCTCTGGAGGAGAACTAAAGCTATTTCAAGGTGGAGCAGGGGTTGCCAGTGGCTCAAGACCAGCTTCAGGCATAGATTGTTCGGCCTTTATCAGTGCTGCACTGGCTTCTCAAGGTTTAAAGATGTCTAAAAGATCAGGTCCATATGAGCGAGTGACAACTTCAGGTTTTCATTCCAAAGTGAATAGCGCTAACTCTTGTCTGAATCATGCCGCAGTTTCTGCAGATGATCCAATACGTCCTGGAGATATGATCAATAAGAGTGGAAGCCATATCGTCATGGTGGATGCTGTTGGTGAAGACCCTCTAGGAATCAAAAAGCACTCTGCTGCTGGAACATGTGACAGTATTACTACAAGGGATTTTGATTTTACTTATATACATAGTGGTTCGATCAAAGGATCTTATGGACCAAGTAGAGTTAAAGCGAGTATGCATAGTGGTGGGGCAATGTGGAACAGTATGAGAGTCATGGCCGTTAAACTATGCAAAAAGAAAGTTAAAAACGATACTGAATATGCTGACAGTAGAATGGCAGGTATGGATACCCGCTTGAGCGTTATTCGTCACAAGACCACTGATCCTGAGTGTATCGGGAGCACCAGAATGAAACTGGAAGGTGAGGAATGTGTTGATAAGTGCTCTAACATTGAAAAGGATGTCAAAGGTGAAAGCTAAGTTATTATTCCTCTTGTTAACAGTGTTTTCTGTTAATTCATATGCACTCGTCTGTCCGGTTCTAAAAGTTGAAGACATCGCAAAGTATGTCATTGATGTTGAACTCTCAGGGGTCCAAATTGAAGAGTTAAGTGAATCTAGCTGTATGGATCAAAACCGAAATAATGCCATGTTGTTGGTTGGCGATTATTCAAATGAAGAGCCGATTGAAGTTTATGGGGTTGTTCAAGATAAAAGTACAATCAAGATCCTAAGCGTAACTGAGCTAGATCCAGATGTTTACTCTTATAAAGTGAAATTCCAAGTGGATGTGCTACGTAAGTCCAATAACAAAAAAGAAACTGTTATTGATGAAGCAACTTTCTTCATCTACAAAACCTATGAAACTCAAAAAGAATTTGGCTGCGCCGGTGTGACTGAACATCCCAAAAAAGTTTTAGTTTATGAAGAATGTTTCAAGAAATAATCTAATGATGAGAAATAAGTAAAAAAAAGGGACTCAATAGAGTCCCTTTTTTATTTAAGGATTGTATCCATTTTTAAATCAGTTTTATCTATTCCCTCAGCAAGTTCAATGATCTCTATTTTTCCATCATGTGGTTTGAACATACCTAGATCTGTCACTATGATATCGACGACCTCTTTTCCCGTTAGTGGAAGATCGCAGACATCTAGGATTTTGGGATCACCATTTTTGGAGAAATGAGTCATCATGATAATGACTGTTTTGGCTCCATTGACCAGGTCCATAGCTCCACCCATACCTGTTACTTTGTGACCAGGAATCATCCAGTTGGCAAGATTTCCTTTGGCATCGGCCTGCATTCCACCAAGTACACAAAAGTCGATATGTCCGCCACGAATCATTCCAAAGCTAAGAGAACTATCAAAGTATGAGGCTCCGTCGCCTACGGCGATTGTTTCTTTACCTGCATTGATCAGGGTAGGAGATACCGTTTCTTTAGTCGGACGGCCAGAGACCCCCAAAACACCATTCTCAGAGTGAATCATGATTCCCTTTGAGCTAGGAATTCTTTCAGCAATCAGAGTTGGAAGACCGATTCCTAGATTGACTGAGCAATGGTCTGTGAATAGACCAATCACTTTGTCGGCCATCATATTTTTATCCCAGCTCATTGCTGCCCCTCCAGCTTCAAAAACTCAATATCATTTTTATAGTTTGATCCCTGGAAGATTCTTTGAACAAAGACTCCCGGAAGGTGAACATCTTCAGCCGGAATATCTCCCAATTCGACAAGTTCTTCTACTTCAACCACTGTGGTTTTTGCTGCCATGGCCATCAGTGGGGAAAAGTTCCTTGCCGTTTCTTTGAACCATAGGTTTCCGTAGGTATCACCTTTTTGGGCCTTGATGATGGCAAAATCAGCATGAAGAGCGGTTTCTAGAATACATGGACGGTCAAACTCTTTGACCTCTTTTCCTTCAGCTATTAATGTTCCATATCCTGTAGGAGTATAGAAGGCCCTGATTCCCATTCCCGCGGCACGAATCCTTTCAGCAAACGTACCTTGCGGAACAAGTTCTACTTCAATTTGTCCAGCTAGCATTCGTTCTTCCAAATCAGGATTGCCGCCAACATAGCTACAATAGGCCTTCTTAATTTTGTCTTTGATGAGAACTTTGACCAAACCTCTACCACTGTTTCCAATATTATTTGAAATTACAGTAAGGTTTTTGACGTCCATATCTGCAATGGCATCAATACAGTTTTCAGCAATACCGCAGAGTCCGAAACCACCACTCATCAGAGTCATATCTGATTTGAGATCAGCGAGTGCCGATTTAGCGTCTTGAAAGACTTTAGACTGACTCATATATTCTCCATTAGATAGTCTTCAACTATTTTTAGACCTGATTCGAGGTCTCTTGTACTCATATTGAGAGCAGGTGCCAACATGATTCTTTGAGGTCCTGTAAGCAGGTAAGTACCTTTTTCAAAGATTTCTTTTTGAGAAGGATCAAAACTTACATCAATAGCGGCCAAGAGTCCGTGTACTCGAACTTCTCTTACATTTTGCAGTGTAGATACTTTATCGCAAAAAGTTTTAAGTGTTTTGATATTGATTGAAAGTTGAGATTTAAATTCATTATTATCGATCACTTCAAAAACACCCTCAAGTGCGGCCAATCCGAGGGGATGGGCGTAGCTTGTGAGACCACAGGCCAGAACATTTTGGTCATAAAACTCAGCTCTTGATTTTGAAACGTAGACGGCACCGAAAGGTATATAGCCTCCAGTGATTTGTTTGGAGAGTGTGATGAAGTCTGGCTTCAAAAAAGGATATTTGTGAAAACCAAAGGCAATACCTGTTCTGTAGAAGCCACAAATAACTTCGTCGAGTATCAAATAAATTCCGTGTTCATCACAGATATTTTGAATTGTATTCCAATAATCTTCACTGCCAGCAAAGGCACCATTTCCTCCAGTAACTGTTTCGAGAATAATCGCTGCGATTTTCTCTGGTCCATAATTTTCTATGACCTTCCGTGTTTCACATCCCGTAGGGTCATCTTTTGGTTCTGGAATTCGTAGAGTCCAATCGTCGAGTGTTTTGTGGGCCTTGTTTCTCCAGTCTCCAGTTACAGATAGGGAGGCTAGAGTTGCTCCGTGATAGGATACATTCCTCGCACAAACAGTTAGAACTTTTCTTTGCTCTCTTGCCATTTTTAAGGCGTTTTCAACTGACTCTGAACCACTTGTTGTATAGAAAATTTTCCCTTGTCGGCCAAGTTCATTTAGGAGCATTTTTGTCACTCTGGATTTCAGTGAAAAATCAGCTTTGGCCGATGCAATGGAGAGACTTTGAAGCTGAGCGGACATCTTGTCGATGATTGGGGTGCAGCTATAGCCAAAACCGGCCTGATAACTAAGAGAGGTCAAATCAATTTTTTCACTGCCATCTTTGAGTTTGAGAGTGTGATCGAAACAGGACTCCATCTCAAAATGAAAGGCATCATCCTGCTTTGTCCACGTGTAAAAATAGTCAGCACTCATATTAGACCTGTTGGAAACTACCAGCTCTGAGTTCAAAGTCATATTGAACATAATTTTTATCGTGCACTTGGCAACCACGCCAAAAGGTAACTCTATTACCTCCCGTTACTTCGGCAACACCTCCACCACAAGTAAAGGACGGATCTTGAGTTCCGCTTTCATGGTGGGAACAAATCGACATCGGATAGTTTTCATGATCTTTTAGAAGACCAATAAGTCCTTCGTAATCCTTAATTTTTTCAACTTTATTTTGAATCAAATCGAATCTGACATGGGTTGTAGAGCTTAAGCTTTTCACGTCTTCATGAGGGATAATGGTGTGACCCAAACAGTGATTAGTGTGGAAGATGGATCCATCTTCACCACTGTCCAGTGATAAAACCTTTTCCTTATCTGTCGGCGTGACTTCGTAATGGCGACCTCCGTCCGGTGAACTTAAAATATAATTATGTCCACTCGTCACCGGAGCACTAAGAAGAGTATTTTCCATCTTCTCTAAACTTCGCTCCATCAAGACCTGTCTGACCAATGCCGGCCAGATGACTCCTGCTTGAGCATTTCGGGTATTGATATTGTTGACTCCAATCAGACATCTGTCAGTATTGTACCCCATCATTCCAACACAGCCGACCAAAGAAAAAGAAAGAGACTCATTTTGGTCTTCAGTCTCTGGAGTGTGAATAACACAGACATAATCTTTTGCACTTCGGTGCATATCCCAAGTCTGTCCAGCGATGACATTGTTGCCATTTTGAACGTGAATAGTTGAACAACCTTCTTCTGGAAGAGTCAGATCTCTAAAGTCCGTATAGTTGTTCAAAATGACAATTTCAGCAATCGTCAGATCTGAAGCTTTTGCGATGGCCACTATCTCCTCACAGATATGAGGTGCAAATGTCCTAGTGTTTTCCAATTGAGCGTGGGCCAATTGATCCAAATGATCTTTGATACTCGGATTTTTTGCCAGCATCAATTCTTTTCTAATGGTTACCAATTCACGAATCGCACTCTTGAAGGTCTCTCCATGTTGAAGACCCCAGGCCACGTGATTGGCATGACTTGTACTTGGCTCGTATTTGATTAAAGGAAAATTACAATCCATTAGTTTAACCCTCTCTCCATAAATTTACTCAAATCATCAATATTAGGGGCGACAAGAAATTTGTTTTCATTTCGCTTAAAATGTCTGGTCAGGCTTTCGGGAAAATTCCCAGTGAAGTAGCCAGCACCATTATCAATTGTAAACTCTTGTAACTGATGTCCTTCCAACATTGAATGCAGTTTGGTTTTCATATTCTCATAGAGATTTAAAGTAGCTTCTCTGTGTTTTGAGGCCCTCATCGCAGCATTGTGGTACTTAGAAAGTGAAAACTCATCACCATCCCATGTACTGATCATCATTAAAGGTTTTTCTAGGAATTTATCTTTTCTTGTGAATACCATTCCACTTTGTCCGCCCATGTAATTCATGACGGCATCAGGCATAATCTCTTTCATTCCTGAAGCAAAGAAGTGTTCAGAGTGATAACGATAGAAACCAGACATGGTTTCATTGAATATCAGATTGACTTCATGTTTAGTACACAGCTCTCTCAGTTTCATTAAGAAATCAGGAGAAGTTTTTTGCATACTTTGTTGCTGTATTGGTTCTATCCAAACACCCAGAACATCTCCCTTTTGAAGTTCTACTTCCACATCTTTCAAGACTGAATCTATATTTTGAGAATTTGGATTTTCTAAATGTGTAACAGGAAAGAATGGGTCGTTCTTATCAGAAAGGGATCTTGCTAAGAAAGAACCAGTACCGAAGAAGTGACCGTCAAATGTAACCATTCGGTAGCCTGACTTTTTCTTGTCGTTCCACCAAAGGGTTTTAGCAACTTTATCAACACATTCTGATTGTCCACTGGCAGTAAAACCATGTCTCAGTTCAACAGGCATGAGGTTAAAGATGTCTTTGGTTTGTTCCATGAATCTTTCTGAAACAAAATTTGAAAGACAAACCTTATTGTTCAAATAAGGGAGCTCCTCAAGAATCATGTCATGAGTAAGTCCAGTTTCTCCAAGCGGACTATTTAAAGCAGAAGTCATATTTAGCTTTTCGGATCTCCATTGAAGTGGAGAAGTGTAATAAATGACGTCTCTGTATTTTTCAAAATCTGGATAATCTTCTCGTAAATAAAGCTGCTCGTAGGCACCCATGCTTAAATTGATGAATAGCATTCCAGCGGCCAAACGATCACGATTTCGACCATGAATTCTTATATGCCCTTCCGCTGTTGCAATAATCTGTAAGGCATACTTCAAGAATCTTCCCTGTCCTCGTCCTTGGAAGTCCGGAGAAATGGTTGTATCAATCATGTAAAGTACATTTTCGTTTTCATACCATGGGTCTTGTCTGACACCTCTTTCAAGTGGGTTGGCTTTTAATGGTGCTGAAAATGCCATCCCTAATAGTTCATCATTTCTGACCAAGGCTAGGCAGACTGATCCTTTGTATTCAGCATTTTTTTTGAAAGTTTCAAGTTTAGTCTGTCTAGCCGGTTCGTAGACACGTTGTTGAAGTTCTACAATTTTATCACTGAATCGTTCAAAGTTAGAACGGTCAACTCTGATGAGGTCGCATTCATATTTTTCCTTGAAAAGATTCGTCAGAAAACTCCATTCTAGCTCAGAGCTTTCTTCTCCGTGCAGACCTTTGAGCTTGGATTGGATCATATGCTCTTGCCATTCATAGACATCTTCTCCCAAGTGCGGATCAGAATTGAAGCTCGTTGGAGGAGTCACTGTTTTTCCAAGGAAAATCTTGTCACCAAGTTTCGTTAGTTGATCAAAAAGAAAGTTTACATCTTTTGCTTTGAAACCAAGGTTGAGTCTGAATCTTAGCGTACAGTCTCCTGCAGGATAATAAAGTAGACCAAAGTCAAATCTATCATTGATGAACTCATTGACTTGATCTTTATTTTTGAAATCAAAAGAAAAAGCGAGCCCGTTGATACGTGGATTTTCAATATATTCACTGAAGTTATTAACCAATTTCTTTAATTTTTCATTGGTCATCTTTTCTAGCTCAATGATTTTTCCTTGTGACTGATCCAATGATACTGCGTGAAGATAACCACGGATAGCACTTGAAATATTGAATTCCATTTCTTTATTGGTTCTCTCGTGTGAGATAACCATTCCGACTTGAGCTTTCTTGGCGCATACAACGTAATCAGGAGTAATTTCCTGATTATTCAAACCTTTAAGCTTGAGTTGTTTATGCCAGAAGAACTCGCGACCAAGATGAAAGCCGGTTTGCACTTCATCGTGAATGATCTTAACCCCAAAACTTCTGGCGAGAAGGATCAGAGCACTGTGGAATCGTCCAGTTAGATAGAGATCTCCACCTTCACATTGCATAGGTTCAATGATGATTGCAAAGATCGTTCCAGTCAGAAGTTTTTCTCTTACTTCCAAGAGAGATTCAACTTCAGTCATTAACAGTTTGTCTTGTTTCCAACTTTCTGGAGTATGGAACTCTTTCTTGGTTGCTTGATCCCAAACGTTCGCCCAGTCAGTAGGTGCATCTCGGTTTATTTTTCCTTCTGGATCACTAGGACCTTTGCAATAAACTGTTTCATAACCTTTCCATTCAAAAGGCTCTCGTTTACTTGGATTCCAAGTTGAGGCAAGACTTACTAGCATACGTCCGTGGAATGAGCCCTCAAAGGCCAAAACTTTGTTGGCCTTTTTGTTAATTCTTTTTTTGTAACAAAATCCCAGTGCGGTTTCATTAGCTTCAGCTCCACTATGACAATAAGTGAGGTAAGCATTATTCCATCCCAATTTTCTCTTGATAAATTTTCTAAAGGCTATGTGGAGACCTTTGAACTCTTCCCCCTCTGGATTGTTTGTCCATGAAGAGAGCAAGTGAGCGGCACCATGAAAGACAGATGAGTTAAAACCAAGTCCTAGAGTTGCAATCTGACTGGCAGCATCCATAAAATGGTGAGGCTTACCATCGTGTCCTTCAATGCCTAACCAAGCTCCTTGTGAATGCTTGAGGTCAGTGAGATAGGCTTTTTTCTCAGCTGGAATCATTTCATTTTCATAAAAACGGGCCAGGATGTTCTTAGCATGTTCTGCATCTTGAGAGTTGATTAACGTTAGTTCGCTCATGGGTTAGTCCTCGCGCTTTCAGCTATAATGTTTCCAAGGAAGTTTTTAAAGGCCACTCCATCAGCTTCCATCATTTTAGGAAACATTGAAATGGGAGTCATTCCTGGAAATGTATTGATTTCGTTAAGATAAATTTCACCTTCTGAAGTCAGAAAAAAATCGATTCGCGATAGGTGCCTAAGTTTAAAAAGTTTAAATGCTTGTTTTGAATAAGTGGCCAACTTTTCAACTGTTGCTGCATCTAGGCCTTCAGCCTTCATGACAGTTTCTGTTCGACTGTTACTAGAATATTTTTCTTCGTAACTATAAAACTTGTCAGGACAGATAATCTCTCCTGGATAGCTCGAGTGGAGTTTTCCTGCGTGTTCATAAGTTGAAACTTCAAGCTCTCTACCAGAGATCATTTTTTCAATTACGACATAAGGGGAGTATTTGAAGGCATCAATGATACTTTTTTCTAGCTCAAGCTCATTGGTGACTCTATAGCAGCCAACAGAAGACCCCTGAGAACTGGCCTTGACGAAAACAGAACCATTCTGATTGAAAAACTTTTTAGCTTTAGTCATATCTGTTGGATCTGAAAGAAAAATCCAAGGGGTATTCGGGATACCGGCAGCATCCATCCATAATTTGGTACTGACCTTATTGAAGCACAAAAGACTGGCTTCGGGTCCACAGCCCAAGTAGGGGAGATTCATCATCTCAAATACGGATTGGATCTCTCCTGTTTCGCCCGGAGGTCCGTGGAAGCAAGGAATAGCAAAATGCAAATAGTCTGATTTTTCCGTATCATGGTGAAAAAGGAAGCCACCCTTTCGGAGTTCTACTTTTTGGCCATTTTCATCAACTCGAGTGCCGCAGGCCTGGATCACAACCAAATGAGTTTCTAGGCCATCAATTTTTGAGAGTTGGTCTTTTATGTATTGAGATGAGGTTAAACTGATATCGTGCTCAGTTCCCCCTCCACCGCAGATCAGCAAGATCGATTTTTTGTCCATGGTTTCCCTTAAATATATTAAATTTATGCACCATCATGGTGTAAGTACTTGATTTTTCTATACTGAGCCATCTTTATATGCCAAAAGAATTTATCAATCCAGCTATACATTATCAATCAGCTTTGAAACACTAAATTAGCTTGAGGTTAAAAATTACACACTCATTTCTTACATTTTTGACTAATGGCGTGATTACATGGTATGAAAGCAGGGAAAGGGGCTATATTTTAGCTACTTAGCAAACTAGATTGGGAGCAAACTATGGATCAAACTGTCATGGGACAAGATCAGATGCCGATTAAAGAAGCTGACGCTTCATTGGCATTCTTTGAGATGGATGAAACATTCATTCCGTCCCCGGAGTCGATCAACACTTACGAAGTTGGAAGGTCGTTTTATCAGCTTGGAAAAATTTATTATGACAAAGCTGATCTCAACAAGGCCGAAGAAAACTTTCTCAAGGCAATTAAGTGCACTGAAAAGCCAAGAGACACTTTCTCCATTTTTAAAATCCTAGGTTTTCTCATCAGAATTGCTTCTGAAAAACTAGAAGATGAAAAGGCCCAATCTTATATTAAACAAGCGGAAGACCTGGTTGAAGAACTGACAACAGTTCTTGGATCACTTAATAGTGAATATTTCTACAACGTAGGAATCGTGAAAAATTACTCTGGTAATTTTGAAGAAGCTAAAGACAACTTTGAAATCGCTTATAAGAAATCTAAAGAAGAAAATGAACCAGAACTTCTGGCCAAAACACTTCTTGCATTGGCCATTAACTGTTACAACAGAAAAGATTTTGATGGTGCTCTAGATTATCTAAACCAGTTGAATCAACTTCTGAAAATAATTAAGAAGAACTATCTATGTGGAGCCATGTACCTCTTTTCTGCCAAGATCTATCTAGAAATGGATCTTCATGAAAAAGCTCTTGAGTTCTTCACCAAGGCAAATAGAACACTTCAAGACAAGAAATGTTGGAACCTTTACGGTTACATTCTTCTTGGAAAGGGTGCGGTTTATAAGAGAGCTGGAGACTTCGACAAGACTCTTACTTATTACAACCTGGCCCTCGAGTCTATTGATCAATATACTTTTAAGCGTCTTGCGAATCTTCTTAAGAACGAAATCGAAGATGTTAATGACAGTTCAGTTGATCTCTACCTCGATAGAACGAATAGAAAGATTAAAGAAAGAACACTTGGAACAATCGACTTCAAACATCGATTTGTTCTTCTTGAGATTCTTTTCCTACTAGCGAAGAATTCTGGAACGTATTACGACAAAGAAGATCTTGCTAAGAGTATCTGGAAAGACGAGTATAATCCTCTAATCCACGACAAGCTGATCTATACTTCTGTTTCACGTCTGAGAAAGCTTATTGAGCCTAAGAACGATAAAGGAACAAAGAGAAAGTATATTATCAGAGGAAAAGACGGATATACATTCAACCCAATGGCTAAAATCAGATTCCATATGGAAAGCAAAGTCAGCAATGACAAGGCCATCGGAAACGTTGAATTGAGTTCTCCAGTCTAAGATAAAGATTAAAAAGGACTGGAAAAGGATTTGCGGTACCTCATTTTATTTTTGCTTTTTATTAATACTGCCATGGCAGAGTCAGCACCAAAACTTGTTGATGCAGACATGGCAGTGATGAAAATCGATAAAAATCCCATCCTCTATACAGACTTCCAAAAATTTATGAAAGATTTGAACTCTTTCAGATGTTTGTTTAATGACTCTGAAGCATTGAAGTCGTTGAGATTGGACCATAAAAATGTAGATAAGCTTCCTGCCTTGCGAATGAGCAAGTCGACTTTTGGGAAAAACCGAGATTTCATGATAAAACTCGTAAAGCTCATCAAGACTCAGGTCTATTCCAGTCAATTCAAGCTATCTGTCGATGGTTCAGAAATCAGAGTTCTCGAAAAAAAGAAATGTCTCAAAGGAAAATTCTCTACTTGGTCACAAGATGTACGAAGTCTTATTTTAGTCGAATTTTATTTGAGGGAAAGATTTCTTGGACAAAATCGTGAAAACGTAAAACAAGATATTTCCGCCTTTATTGACAGTATTGATAAAAAAATCACCCATGACCTCTACTTCTGACTTCTCTCTTATTAGAGTTACTTCTTCCAAAGATGATGACTTCAAGAAAATTGTTGAATTGGATCAAACCGAATTCTCCAGACCTTGGAGTGACGCCTCTTGGATGGATGTCTTTGAAGGAGAGACGAAACAATTATTTTGTTTAAAAAGGGGGGATTCCTTGATTGGTCATACCCTTTGGCAACTCTCAAAACTGGAAGAGTTGGCCCACTTACTTAAAATTCAAGTTGCTGAGGAATTTAAAGGACAAGGGCATGGGTATACTCTTTTAATAGAGTCAGAAAATCTATTGATCTCAAATAATTTCAAAAAGTTCTATTTGGAAGTAGAAAGTGAGAATACACCTGCAATACATCTCTATAATAAGTGCTCCTATCTAGTTGTGCACAGCAGGAAGAGCTACTATGATGATGGAAGGGATGCGTTATTTATGAGTAAAGACTCGTAAACGAAGTAGTTTTCGTTAGTTAGCTCAAATTCTTTGCTTTTATGCAGGATCTTTGATAAAAATACTCCGATCTCTGGATCATTTTTAAATTATCTTTTTCTGGATTATTCCAGTGAAGGGTGGGTTTTATAACCGACCCTTTTTTTTTATTGGCTGAATATGGTTTTAAGACAAGAACGTAAAGGAATGGAAAAAAAGTTTTTTGAACTTTGTTCCAAAGTTGTCAAAGATGAAAATCTTGACCTTTACGATCTTGACTATATCCCGGGATCACATGCTTTGCGTGTTTTCATCATCGATCCAAGTACCGGATCTGCAGTCCTCGATGATTGCATTAAAGTTGATAGAGCGATGACTCCTTATATCGATGAAGCTGATTGGATGCCGGAAGAGTTGACACTAGAAGTTTCCAGTCCGGGACTTTATCGGCAACTAAGAGAAATTTCTCATTTTGAAACTGCTGTTGGGCAGAAGATCAAATTGGTAATGACCAAAAAAGTTGGAGAGTTTTTTCCAGATGTTGAACTTCCAAAAAAGATTGGCAAAGAAAAAACTGTCATCCTTGATTTGAAAGAAGTCTCTGAAGAGGGAATTACAGTGGAATTTGAAGATACTAAGTTAAATATAAAATATGATTGGATTAAAAAGGCCAATCTGGAAACGGAACTGGATAATTTCTA
>SBGE01000081.1 GCA_006226755.1 Deltaproteobacteria bacterium
ATGAGTTCTCCAGAGAACGTCTGGACAATTATAAAAATGAAAAAGGTGTCGAGTATCTATACTTCCACATCAAAGATCGAAAAAAATATATCAAGTTCAACGATCATTTAGTTAAAAAGGCCATCAAGTCGAACCAGATGGAAGGGCAACAAAAACTAAATATGTTGAAAAATGTTTCTGAAAAATTTATGGAAGAAGCCTTCGTTGAAGGACTTAAGCCCGTCATCATAGAGCAAGGCCGCCAGATTTGTGAAAACGTTTACAACTTGATTGAAAATGAAGAGCCTCTTTATAAACTTTTAAGAGAGTACCAAGACTTTGATCCTTCGGCCTTCTCTCATGCTTACCTCGTTACACTTTTCTCTTCTGCAATTATCAAGCAGTTTGAGTGGCAATCAAAAACCATGATCGAGAATACAGCACTGGCCTGTATGTTTCATGATATTGGAAAAATGAAACTCCCAAAAGAAGTTTTGGAGCTTCGTCCTGAAGATATGACAGAGGCCCAACTCGAAGAGTACAAGAAACATCCAGAGATGGGTCTTGAGATAGTTCAAGATAACAGAACTATTACAACAGCTGTTAAGCAGATTATTCACCAGCACCATGAATATTTTGATGGGACTGGATATCCTAGTGGGCTCAAGGGGCAAAGTATTTTGACTCTGGCGAATATTGTTTCTCTCGCAGACCTCTTTAGTCATATCATCGTTGAAAAAGAGCTCAAGCCGATTGAAGGTCTTAAATATATGCTGGGCAATCCAGAGATCGTTTCAAAATTCAACAGTATGATTTTTGAAAAATTCATCAACGTCTTTGTTGATCCAGGTAAGATCAAAAAAGATCATGCTCTACCGAGTAAATCTCGAATGGTTCCTAGTAAAAAAGCTTCTTAAATGGAAGCGATTTGAAAGAACTATTTCTCTTTCCGTAATGTTTAAATGAATCTTTAGTGAAGACGTAGGGGTGACTTCTATTGCTTGCGCGAATGATGTAAATTTGCCCTTTATCTAGCTTGACGTCAGGAAGACTGTTTACAATTGTACTGATCTCATAAGTTACTTCTGTTCCATCTGCTGTCGTAACTTTTATGAAATAAAATGGCGTTGTCAAAAGTTTGTCCAGAGTCTCGGACAGCTTATCTGTCAATCGGTCGAGAATTAGAGCACTTCTAATTTCGAGTAGCTCATTTAAATAAGAGTTAACCTCTTCCGGCTGGACAGGCTTTTCTGGTTTAATCATCCACTGATTCTTTTCTTTGCTTAGTGACAATTGCAAGCTAGAGCGTCCTCTGTAAAGTTCAAAAGAACTTACGCTTCCAGGATGCATGGTAAAGACTTTTGAATCAACAAAGTCTGAAAGTCCCAGACCTTCTAGGGAATTAGCAAGAGCATCAACGTGGTAGATGACTTCCTTAGATTCGGAGAAAATATAGGTTGAATTATCGATCGGGTTGACCAGACCAAAATGAACTTCTTCTTCAATGTCTCCAGAAGTTGAAGAACTCAATTTTATTTTCATTAATGGGTTATCTAAAGAAAAGTTAGATAGGTTGATCGGATCCTTCGGGAAGAGCTTTCTGATTTTAACTCCTTCCAATGTTCGAGTCAGTTTTGTGACCAGTTCCTCTGATGCAGGCAGGAGCCTCGGTTCTGTCAGATCCCAGTGTCCATGTTCATTTTTGGCCAAAGAGAATTCCCCAAGCCTGTTTTCGATTTTGATTTTGTCGAATTTGACTATCTGGTCTTTGGTGAAAAGGAAGTGGTATTGCTCAAGCTCTTGATTAAGAGTCTTAGGAGCTTGAAAGAACTCAGAAATACCTGCGCTGAGGGCCAGTGCAAAGAGAAAAAAAATCATCAACCAATTGGAGAGAGTCGACTTTTTCGCCTGAATTCTTAGTCCCATTCATTCCTCGTGTTAGAAGAGTTCATTCTAGCTTGATAAATGAACTTCGTCACGCCATCATAAAGAGAAGAAATTTAAGTTGACTAGGTGGGTTATGGATATCTTGCATTTAATTGAAGCTGGCGGTTTTATTATGTATCCGCTGATCCTCTGCTCTTTGGCAGTTTGGGCAGTCGCCATTCAAAAAATTTGGTTTTACGTACAATTCGATAAGCAATTTCGCAGTTTGAGTGAGAAAGCTGGAAGGCTAATTAAAGAACAAAAACTTCATGAGGCCAAAGGTCTTGCGCATTCGGCACACCCTTTAATTGGACTTCCTTATCTCGCACTTCTCGAAAAAGATGATGATAGAGAAGCTTGGGAAAATAGAGTGGCCAGAAGACTTTCTGAAACCCGCGAAGGTCTTAGAAGTTTTTTGTGGATTCTAGGAACAGTAGGTTCATCAGCACCTTTTGTTGGTTTATTCGGGACTGTTGTCGGTATTATCAAATCTTTTGATTCTATTGCTAAGGCCGGAAAAAGTGGTTTTGCCGTTGTGGCCGCAGGTTTATCTGAAGCATTGATTGCTACTGCCGCAGGTATTCTGGTGGCCGTCATTGCTGTTGTTTTCTACAATTACTTTCAAACTAAAATTGCCAGTCTTCTTTTGGATTTCAAAAATCAACTAGAAGATCTCGGTGACAAACTTTAGGAATTAGAGTGGCCTTTAAACTCGGAGACGGAGACAACGAAGAAATCATGGCGGAGATCAATATGACTCCGTTGATTGATATCATGTTGGTACTACTGATCATTTTTATGGTGACCTCATCGATTTCTTTGGAAAGCGGATTGGATGTTGATCTGCCTGATTCAGTTTCTAAAGGACAATCAAAAGAGGGAAGCGCAGTTGTTGTTTCACTTCTTTCCGATGGGCGTATTGCAGTTCAAGGAACTGTTATTGAAAAAGAAAATCTCGGGAATCGAATCTCTGAAGCGCTAGCAACGGAAAAAACTGAGCTTGTAATTCTTGAAGGAGATCAAGCCTCTCGATTGGGAATGGCGGTTGAAATCATGGATATCGCCAAGGCCGCTGGAGCAGTCAAGTTTGCGATTGCTACCGAAGTTCAGGAATAAAAAAACGATTTTTTTACTCAATTTATAATCTATTGAAACGTCGTTTCTCTAACAATTTTTTTTGCAAAATTTTGACATTTGTCGCTCTCAAAATTTATTAAAATATATCTATAGCTGAGCTCTAGTAGGTTCTAATATTGTTTAGACTGAAAGAGATTCTAAAAATACAACAATGAACCGGAGGTGATGGGATGATTTGTTTTATCTGTCCTCCCTTGATAGCTGGAGGACTATTGGCATTGTTCATTTTTTTAGAATTCACAATCTCGACATTCATGAAGTCAGTAGATCCGCCAGATCTTTCTCGAGAGCAGGTCTCTGCTGCTAAAGTTTATCATTTGAACAATGGCTTTACTGATCATTTTCACTATAAAGAAACTGGCTGAAACGCACTCCCCGAAAGGGGAGTCGGATTCTATGGAAACATCTGATCGATTATGTCTTCACATTTTTTGCTCTCGTTGGTAGTGATAAACTGAGCACCTTTTAAGAGATATTTTATGATTTTGTCTGAAGTGTCTTTGGTATATACACCGACAATTTTCCCACGCTTAATTAGTCTTTTAACTTTGCTCTTGTGTATGTATTTGGCATCTATACCATCAATTTCTTTCAATGATCCAAAGTAACCATATTTTTTTAGGAGAATAGTTTTTGTCTTTGAAAAGTAGTCGTCCGTTTTTTGTTTTGCTGTGACTTTGGCGAGAATCTTTTCATCAAAAGAAATGATAAATATCTTTTCTGGTCTATCAGAATAGTATTTTTTGATGAGTTTAAAATCGTCCTCTGTCACAGTATCTTTTAATTCGATGAAAAGTCTGGATTCACCTTTAGACAATTCTTGTAGGGCCTCATCGAAAGTAGGAACAACTTCATCATTGACCAACCTACAAAGTGCTCGAATTTCTTTTGAGTGAATTTCATGGACTTCTTTTTTGATTGGGCAATCTTTCCCTTTAATGTCTCGGTCGAGTTTCTTGTCATGGTAGATGACGGTTTTGCCATCTTTCGTGTGATGAAGATCAAACTCTATCGCTTCAGCTCCAGACCTAGAAGCCGCAGTTAGGGCCGCAAGAGAGTTTTCCAATTGACCATAACCTAGCGCTCTATGGGCCACACAAAATGGTCGCGAAAACACCTGAGTTGAAAAGAGTAGGGTGGTAAATACCAACAAGTTCTTCATGCATTCGTTGTAGCAGAATCAACAAAATATGCGAGAGACACAGTAAGATTTACCGGGAGTGGTTCTAGATAAGTGATTGAAAATCCTACAGATCGAAGTCGTCCAGTTCATCGAAATCGTCATCATCAGCTTCTTGGGCCTTGTTCATTTTTGGAACAGGTTTAGAGGCCTGAACATCTGGTTCAATTGAAGTGACAAAATTTCTAAGAAGGGTCCGCTCTCCCTCTTTTAGAAAAGTGAATTTAACAGCAATTCTATAGGGGAGTTTCTTGTCAGAGATGATTCGACTTCTCATATTGTATTCACGGCAATAATAAACATCAGCATTGACTGTGAATCTTTTTGGAACAACAAAATCAATCACAATACTTTGGCCAGGTAAAAACTTGTGATTAGAAAAGATATACATGTGGTCCATATCAATTTCTGCCAAAATCGCAGTGGCAGGAATAAGTTTTTCGGCCTCTAATTTTGGTCGTCTTTGTATAACAACTCCACTGTGTTTTACTTCAGCATCTGTTTGACCTTCGACCATTTCTTTTGCCGCTTCCGCAGCTTCGGCCTCCACTTCTTCTGTAGCATCCTCAGCTTCTCCCTCTTCAGAGGAATCGGCTCCACCTTCAATTACTTCAAGGGCAGCGGCCATGGCAGCTTCACTTTCATCAGCATGTCCACCAGCAGGGGCGGGAGCTTCTGCAGTTTCATCTTTCAGTGGACCTTTGCGTTTGTATTCTTGAACTAAATCGTCAACTGAAAGAGAGTCGTCTTCTTCTCCCGATTGCTTTCTTGCAATCAAGCGAGCTTTTACAATGGCTTCGATCTCATCCCTAAGATGCCAAATTCTAAGAGGAATTCTCTTAATAAGAACGGGATCGTTTGAGTTTCCGTGGATCATACTCGGTTAATTCCTTTTAAACCTAGTAACTACAATCACTTATTCTAACATTTTCTCTCAAAAACGTGTAAGCAGGAAATTAGCTCTATAATGGAAGAATATTCCTATAGGTGAGCACCGAGTCGTTCTCTTAGCCTAGATGGAATCTTCTTACGGAAGAAAGGCACAACATTCGAATCAAGTTTGTATTGAAGGAATCAATAAACTTTTGCTCCAAGGAGGGAGTCAGATGAGAAAAGGTCAATTGCTTAAAACAGCGGCCGTTGGATCCATGCTATTAGCAGGTGCAGCGTCGGCCTCAGTCAAAACAGTACCCGGTGAATTCATTGTTAAATTAAAAGACCAAAAGTCTTTTATGAAGTCACTTAAATCACTTGGAGTTGAGCATCTTAGAGATGTGAAAGTTTCTTTTGGGAATTACCACGTTGTTAAGTCACTCGGTCAGAAGTCTGAAAAGCAACTTCTTGAGTCTCTAAACAGTGATCCAAATGTTGAGTATGCAGAGCCTAACTTTGTTTACAGCATTGTTCAGCCAATCGAAGAAATGGATGCTGCTTCTTTAGTAGCTCCTGCTTTTGCAAAAATGGAATACAAATATACTCCTAATGATCCTCAATTTGGTCAACTATGGGGTCTTAAAAATACTGGTGACAATGAGCCAGGTGGATCAGCTGGTGTAGCTGGTGCAGATGTTAACGCAATTAAAGCTTGGGATCTTACGACTGGATCTAAAAGTGTAACGATTGCAGTTATCGATACTGGTGTTGATTACAATCACTCCGATCTTAAAGACAATATGTGGACAAACACTGCCGAGCTTAACGGTCAACCTGGTGTTGATGACGACGGTAACGGATTTGTTGATGATGTTTACGGATATGACTTCGCCAATAACGACGGCGATCCTATCGACGGACACAGCCACGGAACACACTGTGCTGGTACAATCGGTGCCGTTCATAATAACGGACTTGGTGTTGCTGGTGTGATGAAAGATGTAAAGATTATGGCAATCAAATTCCTTACGGACTCAGGGTCAGGTACAACTGAAGCTGCGATTAAGGCCATTGATTACGCGACAAAAATGGATGTTGATTTGATGTCAAACTCTTGGGGAGGGGGCGGACGCTCTCAAGCTCTTGAAGATGCCATTCAAAGAGCAGCTGATGCAGGAATCATCTTTACAGCTGCTGCTGGTAACTCAAGTACCAACAACGATTCAAGACCACATTATCCATCAAACTATGATGTGAAAAACGTTGTTTCTGTTGCAGCTCTAACTGCTCAAAACGATCTAGCCTCTTTCTCATGCTATGGAAGAAGCACAGTTCATATTGCAGCTCCAGGGCATAGAATTCTTTCGACTGTAAAAGGTAACGATTACAAAGTTTACTCAGGAACTTCAATGGCAACTCCACACGTATCTGGTGTTGTTGGTCTTCTTCTAGCTCAAGAAGGAAGAATGGATCTTGAAACTTTTAGAGACAGACTTCTTGCGACTTCTGTTCCAGTTGGAGCACTTAGAGGTAAAACTATCAATGGTGGTAGAATCGATGCTTACAATCTTCTAACAGACTCTCGTCCTGCTAGAAATGAACCGAAACCAGGTGATTGGCAAAAAGTAGATGTAACAAAGTGGGAATCTGCTCACCCTTATATCAACAACGCTTCTGAAACCAGAGAGTTCTCAGTTCCTGGAGCCAAGTTCATTAGACTAAGAGTGAAGAAGTATGAGCTAGAAAATAGCTATGACTATCTTCAGGTTGCTAATGGTTCAAGACAAACCGTTGAGAAAGTTTCTGGTGACGGTGTTGAGTATGCTTCTGACTATGTTGAAGGCGACACTTTGATTGTGACGTTCAAATCAGACAGATCCATCACCAAGTGGGGATTCTTGATCGAACAAGTTGAAGTTCAGTACTAATTCGTAAATCTCATTAGACACTCATAAATCCAATAACTTAGGGCAGCTGAAAATGCTGCCCTTTGTGTTTCAAAAGCCTTAAATTGTCTTACATCAAGTACTTATTAGCATCCCCTGTCATAAAATAGAGTGGCTGTGGTAAAAGACCCAGTATGGGCCATCTAACGGAGATCTCACGGATGAAATTCCCTCTCGTTCAAATTCAAAAAGTTGTCTTTCTATTGTTCTTGCTGACGCTGAATTCATGTTTCGATCCTGAACTGGAGCACGGAGTTCCCGGACAATTTAGGGCCATGCTTAAAAATGATCCTGCTACTTCAATTGTTTTGGGATGGAATCGATTTCAATCTAAAAAAGATGATGACATGGTTTACTACGATACGGTTGACCATGGAGATGATGCAGAAGCATATGCCTATAAAGCAGTACCTCAGTTCTATAGTGAGTATAAGGAAATTCCAAGTGCATTTGTAGAACTTAGAAATCTTCAACCAGAAACCCGATATTACTTTATCGTCCAAAACTCTTTTGGACTCAGTAAGAGATATTATTTTGAAACTTTACCTGCTGATCGAGGGACACGACTTTCTATCGTTGCAGGTGGAGACTCAAGAAATAACCGCGAGCCAAGACGTGCCGCCAATCTTTTGGTGAGTAAGCTCAAGCCACACTTCGTTCTTTTCGGTGGAGACATGACTTCTAGAGGGACCGCGAAGCAGTGGTGGCAGTGGATGGATGACTGGCAACTCACAATCGGTGAGGATGGGAGAGTAACTCCTGTGGTGGCCACCAGAGGGAATCACGAAAAAGACAACGAAATTCTTCACAAGTTATTTTGGCTTCCTAAAACTAATTACTACTCACTGAGTGTTGCTGATGGGCTGATCCGAATTTACACCCTAAATACAGAAGCATCTATTGGTGGAGATCAAACCAATTGGCTTAAAAGTGATCTTGAGCAATATGGGAAACATGCTAAATGGCTGATGGCCCAGTATCACAAGCCAATGCGTCCACACGTTAAAAGAAAAAAAGAAGGAGACAATCAGTACAAGTATTGGGCTCCACTTTTCTTTGATTACGGAATGGATTTAGTTTTCGAATCTGATGCCCATACAGTGAAAACAACTTGGCCAGTGAGACCTTCGACCAGATACGATTCTGAAGAAGGATTTGTTCGAGACGACAGACTTGGAACAGTTTATGTAGGTGAAGGTTGTTGGGGAGCTCCGCTTCGTAAAAATGATGACAACAAAGTCTGGACCAGAGACAGTGGCTCATTCAATCAATTCAAATGGGTTTTTGTCGATGATCAAGATATCGAACTAAGAACAATCAAGGTCGATAACGCTGCTGAAGTAGGAAGTGTCGATGAAAACGACAGATTTTCTCTTCCAGATAACTTGGAAGTATGGAATCCTGCAGGTGGTGAAGTCGTCATTATCGACTAATGGATTTTCATAAGAAACAATTCATACTTATTCTGAAAATATCATGTGTGCTGCTATTCTTAGGTCGAGGATGGCAGCATTTTTTTTGGGACGCTCCTTTTCGAACGGTGTTGTGGAACGAGGAATTGATTAAAGGTTTGGTTGAAGGACTGACCTCAATGAGCTGGAAGGAATATGTAACCAGCACTTCTGTAGACTCGTTCATCTCTGGTCTGACAAAGTCATTTGGTATTTTTTATTTTTTCTGTGCGGCCATTGTTCCCTTTATGACTGAAAATACCAAAAAGCTTGGGGCGATACTCATCGCAGGATCATCGGCCTTGGGTTTTCTTTATTTTTTGATGTTCATGGAAAAGTTTTTCTACGTAGGAATGCTGATCGAGCATGCTTTACAGTTTGGCGCTCCTTTGATTCTTTACGTTGCCCTTTACAGTCAAAATTTTTATAACCGTTATCAAAATGCGTTCAAAACGCTGATCTCATTGACCTTTGTCGGGCATGCTCTTTTTGCCATTGGTTTTCACCCGGTTCCAGGACATTTCATCGATATGATCATCAATGTATTCGGAATGAGTGAAAGTGCAGCCAGAGGCTTTCTGATAACTGCTGGTACTTTGGATATTATCTTTGCGATTCTTTTGTTTGTTCAAAAGACAGAGAGAGTGGCATTGATTTTTATGATATTTTGGGGGGCCGTAACTTCACTTGCTAGGATTGTAGCCCATCTTGATCATGAGCAGATGGCCTTGACTTCACATGAGTGGGTGCATGAAACAATTCTTAGAGCACCACACTTTCTTGTTCCATTGGCGATGTACTTGGTACTAGCGCAACAAAAAAAGGCCGGACAAGCCGGCCAATATATAACTTCTAATTGAATTTATTGTTTATTGAAAAAGGTGCTTGTACTTTCTAACAAATTTGGAAAGTGACCCAACTTTGTCGAGAGTTCTAATAGCGCTGGTAGAAAGTCTTAGCTTAACAGTCTGTCCAGTTTCAGGATCAAAAATCTTCTTAGTCTGAAGGTTTACTTTCTGAGTCATTTTAGTCTTGTTATTGGCGTGAGAAACTTTGTTACCAACAAGTCTTCTCTTTCCTGTCAAATCACATACACGTGCCATATCTACTTCCTTCGTATCCGCTGTTCACTAGGTAATTAACCGATTTCAGGATCGTAATATAAAACCTTTGGCCTCATTGTGCAAGGGGCTTTGGAAACTTTCTGGAATTGTTGCCATGCATTAAGTGTGTGAAAGTTCACTATGTTATGCCATAATCAAATCATGTTTGGAAAGCTTTGGGACAAACTCCTCGATACATCAGTCTTTTTTAGTTTTGATTCGACAGGATTCAAACGACATCAAAAGTACTTTGAATTTGATGATGAGACCTTGAATTTAAAGAATCAGCATCTCTTGGTTACCGGAGGGAGTAGTGGAATAGGCTTAGCTGCTGTTCGTGAATTCTATATCCGAGAGGCCTCTCAACTGATCATTTGCCGCGATAAAAAAAAGGCCACTGACAATATCTCAAAATTTTATAAAAGTTCTGACAAGGTTGAGATTGATCTAGTGACTGCTGATATGGCCGCTTATCACGAAGTCATTGAGGCCATGGAAAATCGAAAGCATTATCCGTTTAATGTCGTCGTTTTCAACGCAGGAGGAATGCCTTCTCAAAAATTGTTGAATGCATTTGGGTACGAGAATATATTCGCCAGCCAGGTCATAGGTCATTATGTTCTATTACGATGGTTGATCGATCGAAATCTTCTTGCTCCTGGATGTCGTATTATATGGGTATCAAGTGGAGGAATGTATCTCAAAAAACTTGAGCTTGATGATCTTAATTATGTTCAAAGCGAGTACGATAAAATTGGTGCCTATGCTAATGCTAAAAGGGCACAAGTCATTCTGAATGAAGAGCTTTCCAAAAAGTATTCTGAGAAGGGATGGACTTTCAGTTGTATGCATCCTGGTTGGGTGGATACTGAAGCAGTGAAAGAGGCCCTTCCAGATTTTCATAGAAAAACTCAGAAGCGATTAAGGAACTCTGATGAAGGAGCTGATACAATCGTTTGGCTGAGTACCGTTCAAAAAGAATTAAAAAGTGGAAAATTTTGGTTTGATCGAAAAATAAGAGGAATATACCCATTTTTCTGGACCAAGGAAAATAAAGAAGTGAGAGAAAAACTTTTAGATCTTTTGGAAACTCAATACCAAGCAGCGACGGCAACACTCCAATAAAAAAACCGCCTTTTAGGCGGTCTCTTTATTTCTTAACTGTCTTGATTTTTTCTTTGAAGGCTTGACGACGTTTGGTCATACTTTCCTGGAACTCTTTTCTTTTCGCTTCAATCATGTCTTTGACTTTTTTACGAGAAGTTTTCATGGCCGTTTTGAATTCCTGTCTTTTCTTTTTTAATTTTTCTTGGACTTTCTTGTTTTCGTCTTTGTTTCCAAATTCGATGTCGTCTTCAATACCAGAAAGTTCTTTGAAAAACTTTTTAGCTCTTTCGTGATTTTCTTTAAGTGCTTTCAGTTGAAGTTGATACAATTCTTCTTGATGTTGCTCTCTAAGCTTCAAGTTCTCATCTCTAAAGCTTTTAAACTCTGAAGATAGTTTTTGTTTTACTTCTGGACTGATTGGACCATCTTTCTGGGCATAGGCATTACTGAATGTAAGCACAAAGGCCAGAGTCAGGATTGAAGTGAGTTTTGTCATATGTCCTCCAAAAATTGGGTTGTTTAGTGGATCCTGATTATTCTACGATCCTGACAAGAAGAAGTTTCACTTCCTTTGAGTTTGACTGAAAAAGCTCTTAAAATCAAGATGTTAACAGACTTGAAACTTTTCTTTGTATCAATCGTATAATGGAGTGATGGAAAAACTACAGGCTTGGGCCCAAAGTTTATTTCAGGGAGCAGATTTGACCAAGGTTAGGGATGACTTATTGCTAGAGATGATTGTTTCTGGCAAGAGCGAGGCCTTTGAAATTCTTTATGATAGACACAACGATTTGTTGTATCGCTTTCTTTTTAGAATTCTTCTTAATGAAGAAGTTTGCTTGGAAGTTCTCCAGGAAACATGGTTCAAGGTCTATAAAAATACCGAGAAATTTGACGGAAAAGCTTCTTTTAAAACCTGGCTTTACACAATTGGAAAAAATACCGCTTTTGATCGTTTGAAAAAGAAATCGGATTTACTTTTTGATGAACCTACGACCATTGAAACATTTTCAGATGAAGAAGAAGGAATGCTTGAAAATATGGTTCGAGCAGCAACTCGCGAAAAAGTATGGAGTGCTCTTGAACAATTAGCACCTGATCAAAAAACAGTTCTCGCCATGTGGATGGAAGAAGTTTCATTAGAAGAAATGGCGCAAGTCATGGAGAGGACACCTCAAGCGATCAAGAATCTGATCCATCGATCAAAGAAAAAACTCAAACTTCTCTTGGAAGGAGATGGGCATGAATGATGAAATTAAAAAAATCCTCAGAGATAAAACCCATGTTGAGCTTAAGTCGGCTGATAAACAAGCTGTGCTTGAAAATATCATTGGTCAGCAACTCCAGAGCAAACCAAAGTTTTTTCAAAATATTTTTTTACCAGCTGGCTTGGTTGCCAGCTTCTTAGTCACTTTGATCTTTTTTCAATCTCCGCCGCCGGTCGATGAGCTGGCGTTGATGGACGAGCAGATCAAAACATATTTTGAAATGGAAAGGGCTCTCGATGAAATTTCAAGTGAAGCTGTGGTTTACACTGATTATCAGTACGACTTGGAAGAGTAATCAAGTACACCAACCGGCACAAATAACTCTCTGACCTTTAACAACGGCACCTACACGATGCTCAAATCCATCTTGCCCTGTCAGAAAAACAATTAATTTCCCTAAGGCCTGTGGTTTGATTTCTAAACATTTTTCTTCACCCTTCTTTCGAAAATAGAGGGAACCCCCTTCAACTTCAGAGGGAAACTCAGTTAAAGAAAGTGAGAAGGCAAGTTTTCTAGAGCCGTCATCATGCCAGATTCCTTCATCATCAGGAGCTTTTCTGATAGCGACAATATGCTCGATAGATTCAAACTCCTTATAGCTACTAAGGAAGTGAAAAAGGGCCCCTTCGGATGAAACGAGTTGCCCCATTTGAGCATCAAGATCGTTCCAATTTTGACTTCTAAGAGAAAGAATGACGCTTGTCGGAAGAGTAAAATCTTGAATTTCAAAGCCATTTCTTAAAAACTCTTTCATCGCTCTCTCATATTAAGCAGTTAATTCAGCGCATTGTTGTAAGGTTCATTGCATCTAGATAGAATTCCCGCCAACTTTAGTAAGGAACTGAACACATGTCGAAAGTATTAATTGGTCTTGGCCTTTTGGCCAGTATCTTCACTCTCAATCTTCAAGCAATGGAGAAAGCGAAACCTGCCTCAACTTTGATACAGGCCTTTAAGTCGCAATGTCCATCTGTTGTCACCAGACATGTCCAAGGTTCAATCGCAAACATCGAAGGCCTGATGTATACCATTCAAGCCTTGAAGGCCGATTCCAATTGTTCGGGAGCAAGTGAACTTGAATCTGTTCTTGTCAATTACAACCGAATTTACGGAGAGTATCAGGTCTATCTTCAGACTCGAGACAGCCAGGTTGAAGCAGAAAATAGAATCTCACGTTTTACACAAATTCTTGATCAAGGTGGAAATACTCCAGAGATTGAATACTTCATTAGAAATGAAATCTTCATGGCACAAGCAGATTTGATATCTATTAATACTGATTTGGATCGCTTTGATAATTTTGGAAATAACCGTGCAATGGCAGCTGCTCAACTTTTGACTGGGCTTGAAGGTTTTTTGGGAACTTGGCAAGACAACCCGGCTTGCTTTGAAAAGAAAAGCAGTTTGGTAGGTTCCCTTTTATCTAATGGACTCCTTTCTGCAGCAGCTTTCACCAATCCTGGTACGTCTTTGGCATTGGCCGCAGGTGGAGTGATGATTCAATCATTGAATAAATTCATCCATGACTTCAAATACAACGATGCGATCGGAGATCTCGATGAAATCGAAATGCCAACGGCCATTCGTTGTATTTCTCAGGCCTTTACTGATCAGTATTGTGACGCCCAGGATTCGTTGAATCTTATTGACGTTTATAGGAACAATTACGGAAGAGATGATAGTCGACTGAAAGGTGTTGAGCTTCTTTCAAAGCATATGGATCATCTTGGACATTGGCTGCAGGAAGTTTACGCTGGTTCGGCCATTACTTCTGAAGGGGATTTGGTCAATAGAGAAAAACCAATTCTTCAAGCGGAACTACTTGAGAAGGTTATTCGTTATATTCAAACCTATGGAACTATCAGAAGCAGACTCTTCAGTGATATCTCAACTCCGAGAGAGAGAAGTGAAGCTGTTGCCATCGGTATCTCTAATCTTGTTTCAATAATGAGTTCACCGACATTGACTCCATCTTCAAGTATGGGACCTTTCGGACGAAGCTCTTCGGATGACTCAACAGAAAACCCTATCTTTATTTCCAGAGATAAAACTTTACTTCCATATCAGTTATACGATCCAAATATGACCGACGTACCTCTTTGTTCACAAGGTGGTGGTGTTGAAAGAAAATGTACCAGCCTGCAAGAGTACACCAGAGTAAAAGGTATTACCCTGACTCTTTCCGATTGGGCAGATGCTCTTCAAAATGCACTTAAAGTCGTTCAAGAAGTTCTCGAGCAAGTAAATATTGAGAGAGCAAGAACTGTATCTGTTGATTCTTTCAGCGTTTTGGTTCGTGCAAATAGCGATCTTAGAGGTGAAACCAATGCCATTAGTGCTTTGGTCAAGATTTCCCAAAATGCTGATAGAATTGCTGACTACCTTACAGAGTTGGGATGTAAAGATGATAATGGAAACTTGGTTCTAGAGAACTGTTATCGTGGAGATAATGGAGAACTTTATCCAGAGATTACTCATCCTTATTCTCCACAAATTACTAATACCAGAAAAACCAAAGAACTTAATGAAGTAGTCTTGAAAATGGTAAAAGAAGGGTTCAGACCACGTTCTATGCCAGATGACACTCTTCCTGAAGAGTGTGTTACAGCTGCTGACGATCGATTCAGCACATTTAATGCTGACCCCATTGAATTAAAAAGTTTTAAGATTACTTCATGTATCACCAAAGTATTGAAACTTGCTGAAAGAGGGAACGATGTTTTCTTTAGAAAGATAAGAGACATGGTCGGGTATGAACTTGAAGCCAGATTTTTGAGTGGAGAGTTTGAAGATGAAGTCGGGGACATGGTCTATGCTACGCGAGTAGACTTGGTTAATGCTCTCTTGGAGACCTATGGACAAGGAAATGGTCGAGTTTCATTGGGGGAAATCTATACTGGACTCGAAACCAGCATGAACTTGACCAGAGAAAGTTTGAAGGAGTTTATGAACTTCTTCAAAAAAGGCGTGGATAAATCTTTTGAACGCACATTGGCCCGAGGAGAAAAAGCTGATCTATGCTTTAGAATTCTTCCTGCTCTAGATGAAGAAGATCAAGATCTCATGGAAAATGTCTGGAACCAGTGTTCAAATGTTGAGATGAATTTTTACGCTGAAGGACCAAAACTTGTTTGGTCTGACTTTGTTGGGCGAAAAACCAGAACGACAATTTTCAGAAATAAGAAACACAAATATTACATCAAAACTGAAAAATCAGAACTTGATAGATACTGCGCAATTAAAGATTACAATAGGAAGAACCTTTTGATTGAAGAGTATCGAAGAAGACAAAAAGAGTTCGAAGAAAAACGAAGCATGTTTGAATGAAATCAAAGAATGTTTTTAAATTGGCAGCACTTTTTGGAGGTGTTGCCTTTTTTATTCTTCTCATCCGTTTTGGACTAAGAGAAGATTCAGAGACATCTTCCAAGGCAAGGCCAGAAGCTCAAACAATTGTCCTCCCCAAAAAAGAACCAACACCGAAAGATCCGAAGTCGAATGTAACATCCATTCGGAATTCCATAACCAAACGTAAGCAAATTGATTCTTCCGCCGAAGAGTTTCTTGAAAAATATAAGCGCTTTCGAGCTTTTACGCCTCTTCTCACTCAAGAAGATAAAAAATGTGCTGAACAGCTAGAACAAATTATTCCTGGTGAAGATTTTATCGATAGTGCTGATGATATGTATAAAGATTACGGATCAATTATTGAAAAGATCCAAGTCATCAGTTCATCCCTTTATCGTCCTATTGCTATCAAGGCCTATCAAGCAGCTGAAGAGATTGCCTTTATGCGGGAGTTTGAGAACAGTGATGTCGATGTCATGGAGTTCTATAGCACCTTGGCCAATATCAATACATGTCGAGACCCTAAAGTTCTCAATTATATGATTACAGCAATGGAGGCCGCCAATAAATTTAACTGGCCTGCCGAGGCACGAAAAAAACTCATCTCGAATGTCCTTACGGCCATTTATCATGACCTGAATTCAATGCCGACAGCACTTAATCTAAGTTTTTCTATGCATGCACTTAATAGTATGTTGGAGCTGGGCTTTGTTAGTGATACCTATCGGAGTGAGGTTGAATATCTTGTCAGTGAAGTAATGGAGCATCAAGTAACTGTCATGGAAAGACTTGAACCTGGTGGTGACAGACGAAAATCCATACAAGAGTTATTGTTCGATTTTGAGGTGAGAAAGGGAGCCGCAGGTAGATTGAATGATATTTTATCTAAAATCCAACTAGAAAATGAAAATTAATTTTCCATGCATTGATAAACAGCTTCATTTTTGAAGCCTTTTTCCAAACACATCTTTTGAATCTTTCCAAGAATATGTTTTCTGAGTGAGCCAGGATACCTCACTTTTCCATCTTCGGGTTTGATAAATTCTCCCACCAAAAGATCACTTTCAGGATAGTTGAGCTGCACTTGTCTGTAGACTTCTTTGGTAAACCTAACGACACCAATTGAAACATATTCGAAATAGTCAGCTGGTATTTTTTCTGTCAGCTCGTCGAGTAACTGGGCGTACTCTGAAAATAGGTTTTCAGAATGAATGATTGGGTCAAGATGAAGTCCGATAGGGTGACCAAGTTTATATAGCTTTTCCATCGCTCTGATTCGAGTTGATGTCGGTGGACAACCTCGATCAGTCTTTTCTGCTCTTTCTTGAGGAGAGAGACTAAAAGTTGTGATGACATTAGGGAGAGGGGCCATCTTTTCAATTTCGCGAGTATTAGCAGACTTGGTTCGAAATTCCAGTTTCGCCTCTGGATGATCCTTAAAAAAATCAAAATAGAAAGGAATCTCTCCTGTAAAATGGCTCAGGGCCAAAGAGTCGGAGAATTCTCCTGCGTGAAACCAGATCGTTTTTTCAGCGTTATTATCAATCAATTGCTTCATTTCTTTTGCAATGTCTTCATGATTGATGAAGAAGACCATGTCGGGGCTGTTGAAGTATCCTTGAAGATAACAGTATTCACATTCATAAATACAGTTGTAGGCATGAATAAAATAGTAGTGTGGCTCTCCACCAAGTCCATATGCATCAGGAGCTTGTTTAACCGTTCTACCTTTTTTGGAACCAATGAAAAGATTCAGATTGTCTCTTTTTTGAAGGTAAGGCTTTTTCACTCTTCCAAAGTAATCTTCAATTTGGTCTATCAGAAAAGGCTCTTTTCTGAGTTTGGACAAAATGTGTAGCGTTCGGGGATGATGTCTGATTTCTTTTTCGACAAATACTTTTTCAAACATCGAGTTCTCCATCAAGAATCGCACTCATTTGATCAAAATCAAATTTTTGAAGCTGATCAATCGCTTTTGCCATTTCATTTTTAGATGAAAACGTTCCTTTTATATGAAGTTGAACTTTTTCGAGGTTCGGATCAAATGTCGGGTTGAGTCCTGCTGCCTTGAGACCAGGAGTCAGCCTGGAAAGTCTTTTTTCCAGAGTCACTCTATAGGGGTTCAAGAGAGCGTTGAGTTCATTCAACAGTTCTGCCGCTTTTTCTTTTGGACGTGTTTCCTTTGACAGAATGGAATCAAAATCGATCAATGACTCCAATGAATCTCCTGGAAATTTGATAAAAACTTGTGAGAGTTTTTTTTCTAGGGCCATCATCATGCTGGAGGTAAAATGAAATTTTTCATAGTGCGGAAGTTCATCTAAAACCAACTTGCTCTTATCATTTGAAGAGTGAAGAGCGTTCCAAGCATCAAATAAATGAGAGGAGAAAAGATCAGCTTGTTCTTTTACAACCTGACAAATTTCATTTTGCTCTTGAGAAGGAATATCGCTTATTAGCTTCAATGAAGTCACTGGGATTTTTTCATCTTTAACAGCTCTGCAAATGGCCCACAATTCTCTATCGACGAGACTGGCAAAGGGGAGAAGTTTCTCCGCAGTTTGCTTGTCGAGAACTCTTCTTGTTGAACTCAGGCAATCAGCTTTCTTAAATGGAGTGATTCTTTCTTGCATAGAAAAGGAATGAAACTGCGCTTTTTCTTCCAGTTCTAGATAGACAGTTCTAATCTGAATGATTTCATTCTTGGCCAGATTTTCATCCAATGAACCTGCAACACCAAGATTGACGATTTCATTGATGTCAGGATGAGTGGCAATGACCTTGGATACGGCATTCATGGTTTCAAACAGGCCTTCTCCAGTGATTAGGAGTAGTCCTCGATTGAAACGGTAGAGAGTATTACCTTGAACTTGTGTCAGGTCCAATTGATCCAGAAAAGCTCTGGCCTCTCCTCTGTGGGCAAAGGTCAAAAGTTGCATAAATGGAAATTACCGAATGCGTTATGACAAGTCAATTGACCCGTGAGAATACAGAGACCGAAAGGAGCTCTATTATGGGGAAATTATTAGAAAACCTTGGATCTTTACCTCTCGGATTTGGTGGTGCCGCCATCAGTGGAGAAGGCGGAGGTTATGGCTTTGGAAAAATATCTGAAGACCATGCAATCGGACTTTTGAAAGAGGCAAAAGATAGAGGTGTGAAGCTATTTGATACTGCTCCGATATATGGATTCGGAATGAGTGAGCAACGGATAGGTAAGGCCTTTCAAAAAAACCGTGATGAAGTTTTTATTGTTTCGAAGTCAGGTGTAACATGGCATGAAAATAAACGGGTAGACATGACAAATGACCCCCTGGTTACCCAAAAAATGCTTGAACAAAGTTTAAGAGACCTTCAAACAGACTATATCGATCTTTATATGATTCATTGGCCTGATGAAAGAGTTGATATCAGACGTCCAATGGAAGTTCTCTCTAAAGCAAAGGATCAGGGGAAAATTAAACACATTGGTCTATGCAATACTTTTGAAGAAGATCTCGACAAGGCGATGGAAGTAGATCGGATTGAGGCCATTCAATGTCAAATGAATCTTTTTGAGCCAGAAGTTGTAGAGAGGCTTTTTCCCTATTTGAACAAACATGAAATCAGTTTTATGAGTTGGGGAACTTTGGATAAAGGAATTCTAACCAAACGAGTTGATGAAAAAAGGACTTTCGATAAAGATGATTGTCGTTCGTGGGCACCTTGGTGGAAACAAATGGACAATAAACCGAAATTTGAAAAACTTAAGAAGATCTGGCCTCTCATTGAAGAACACGGTCATTCTCCTGTTGAGCTGGCGATTGGTTTTAATCTTTCTCACCCAGAGTGTTCTATGGTTCTTTGTGGTGCTAGAAATGAAGAGCAATTAGATGGTGTTTTGAACGCCATGGCAAATCTTCCAAAACCTGCTCTGATTGAAGAGGTCCTTGAGATCGTAAATGAGGACACATCTAAAAAATGAAAATTACGGTAGTCATACCTACATATAACCGAGCTTATGTTCTGGAGAGAGCAATCAATTCTGTTTTGAATCAAAGTTATGCTCCTCATGAAGTCATTGTTGTCGATGATGGTTCAACTGACGACACTCAAGATGTTTTGAATCAATATAAGAATATTCCTTACATGAAAGTGATCACTACTGAAAATCGAGGTGTTTCTGCCGCAAGAAATACTGCAATAAAAGCTGCAAGTGGCGATTGGATTGCTCTTTTAGATAGTGATGATGAATGGCTCTCTCATAAACTGGAAACTCAGGTCGAATTTTTGAAAGAGAATGAGCATTTACCATTAGTTCATGGAGAAGAAATCTGGATTCGTAATGGGAAAAGAGTTAATCAAAAGAAGATTCATCAAAAACACGGAGGAAGTATTTTTCAACGTTGTTTGCCGCTGTGTTTGATTTCACCTTCTGCTTCATTGATCAGAAAAGATGTCCTCGAGGAACTTGGGAATTTTGATGAGGAATTTGAAGTCTGTGAAGATTACGACTTATGGCTCAAACTAACCAGCTTGTATGATGTGGGTTATATCGAAGAACCCATCATCACCAAGTATGGGGGACACGAAGATCAGCTTTCAAGGAAGTTCAAAGCAATGGATTTTTGGAGGTTGAAATCTTTGATGAGAATTCTTGAGATTCGAAATCTATCCAACGTTGATAGGAAGGCAGTGCTGGAAGAAGTCATCAAGAAGGGTGAAATCCTAAAAATGGGTTATATGAAACACAAAAATATGGAAAATTATGCTGTCGTAGATGCCTGGGTTGGTTTTGCAAAAAGTGTGCTTTCAAGTTTGTGACTAATTAAACCACATCGGTTTGTCTTCTACTTTCCTGATCGATTTGACTTCACCTAGTTTTAGCTCTTCTGTCTTTCGAAAGAAAATCTCAAGTGATCTCTCCCAAGGAGAGTTTTCTAGTTTTCCATCAAGAAATGAAATCAAGTGAGGGAGTAGCTGTTGACAAAAATCATCACTGGATTCCCTTGGAAGCAGTGAAGGCAGATGATCAATTGCCGTAATCTCGAGGAGTTCATCCTCTCTTAGAATACTGACCGGTTTATCCATAGTTGTTCCCTCTGAATAAATAGGCAAAGGGTTACATGGACCAGTTGGATCACAACTTATATCACTGATGGCCGTGAGGTTTCTCTCTTCCTCATCAATGATTTCATCTGTAAGCCATGGGGTAACCTTGTCTTTCATCAAGGCCGTATTTATTAAAAGATCAAATTCAAGGATTTCCTTAATGGCCCCTCTACCTTTGGTATCTTTAGATCCCCATAGAGTGGCGTTGATGTCGAGACTTTCCAAAAGTTTTTGAGCACCAATTCCACAGCGGCCGTTTGCCCCAATGATTAGAACAGATGGTTTTCTTCCAACTTTATCAAGACGTCGAGACATTTCCTCGGCCATCGTCACACTATTTTCGTAAGGGGTTAGAGGTGCTTCGTCATTAAGACTTTCATTCAATTGTGAAGCGGCCCACATAGCGACGCCTAGAGCAGCTCCAGTGTATCCCGCCCAAACTCCAAAGGCAGCGATTCTTCTTTTGTTTTCATCAACTAGGTATTCAAGGTCATAAAGCAGGCCTCCACCTCTCGCAAAACGAGTAAGTGTTTCTTTGCTTCCTACTTGTCCTTTGTAGCAGTGAGCGAAATGGATATGCCTGTGAATCAAAGGAAAAGAATTGTTTTCCAATTCTTTGAGGCCGATGATAATGGCACTTTCTGGTGCTTGAGTAATCCAAGAATTCATCGGAGCTATAATTGCTCCAACTTCCTTGTACTCATTTATGGGATAAATCCTGGTAGGTGATTCTTCCACCACCACATCATGGCCAGCATCTAGAATGGCCTTTACTCCTAATGGAGTCAGTGCCGTTCGTTCTTCGAATGGTTTGGTTTCGTGGCGTAGCCACAGGGTAGATTTCCGCATGTGGAAATCACCTTAACGCAAATAGTCTTATAAGTGAAGGGAAGCGGTAATATTTCTGCACATAAGTATGTATTTAAGTAATTAAAACTATATGAAATTAGGTTGGATCTGCTTACTAAGGAATAATAATTCTCATTAATTTGAAAAAAAGATAAAAAAAAAGGTAGCTCCGGGGGAAAGAGCTACCCTTTTTTCGAGGTGATAGGGGGGGAAAGAACCTATTCAACTACATCTACTTCAGCTTCAACATCAACTTTAACAACTACAACTTTCGCTTCAGTAAGAACTTCAATTTCAACTTTAACTTTTCGCTTCTGCTACAACTTCAACTGTGTACAACTTCTGCAGGTAACGATTCACATGAGCTTTAACTTTCGCTTCAACATCTGCTCTAGCGCCCTATGCTTTCTACTATTTAATAATGCACAGCATGTGCCAATTTGAAATGAGCTTAACTCTCTGAAATTATGTTGATCTAGCTGTCTAGGGCCTTGACATTGACTACAAAATAGACAATTTTCGGGGTCTTTGGAGGAGTGATGATCCTATTTCATCCAGAACTTTCTCCCCGTTGGGGCGAATATGGCATATTGATTCCGCTTCGAGATGATCGCAGCAAACGAGTTTATGAACACTTGCGAACCCTTGGTAAAAAGGGATTGATCGAGTTGGATAGAAACGGACTCAAGCTTCTGAACAAGTCTGATCTTGAACGTGCTCATAGCTCTGATTTTGTCGAGAAATTGTACGGTGATCAATTAGAGTCGGAGATTCTGGAGTGCTTTGAATTAATCGATTCAAAAGGGAAGTATCATCGCTATAACCCGGCCCTGGCCAAAAGGGACTGGAAAGACTTTTTCCAAAGTATTCTCCATCACGCCTCGGCCAGTAAGTTTTCCATGGAAAAAGCCTTGGAAGACAAAGGTTTCACGTTTTTCTTGGGCGGAGGAATGCACCACGCTCGTTCAGATAAAGGCAGTGGCTTTTGCCTTATCAATGATATCGTAATCGGGCTTCGCGCCCTACAGGCAGAGAATAAAATTAAATCGGCCTGGGTTATTGATACTGATGCTCACAAAGGTGACGGGACTGCCGAAATTACTTGTAAAGATCCAAGTATTAAAACTTTGTCTATTCATATGAAGAAAGGGTGGCCATTAGATCACCCGGAGCTTAATCATCCCTCTAAGATTCCAAGCGATGTTGATATTGAAATGGATGTTGATGAAGAGGAGTTCTATCTTGAAAGGTTGAGACAAGGACTCAATCACCTATGGACTCTTTCTCTGGATAAACCGGATTTTGTTGTCGTTAATGCCGGTGTTGATCCTTACGAACTAGATGAGCTTCCCAGTACCAAGCTATTGAAACTTTCTAAAGAACAAATGCTTGAGAGAGATCTTTTGGTTTATCGTTTTTTCAAAGAAAGAAACATCCCCCAGTGTTGGCTTATGTCCGGTGGTTATGGACAATACAGCTGGGAGATTTATTCTCAGTTTCTCGAATCAATTCTAGAGTAGGACTTCGTGAGGAAGAACTCTCTTTAATGGTCTGAAATAGGTTTTGGGAGAGTACTTCAAAAGATCTGAAACCTTTTGCATGTAAATACAAGCGTACTTTTCTACTTGATCGGCAAAGCGACTTTCCTCTTGTCCTGCTCTCATCATTTCTCCCCAGGTCGGGTTGAAATGGCTTCGGTATTTTACCAGCAACTCCGAAATGCTGCTGTTTACTTTTTCAATCTCAGCAAAAAGCTTGTTGATTTCTTGTTTACTAACTTCCTCGTTTTCTTCTTTCTTTTTGAGATCAAGTTCATTGAGCTTGGTTTCAAGATCTTCTTTATGATTCATAAGCTCATTAATTTCATTTTGAATAGGAGTGGATTTGATAATGGAATCGACCTCTTCAGTCAGAGGATCGAGCACCATTCCAGTTCTCCAGTTAAAAGTCTTTTTAATCGAGACCACATCACCATAAATATGGTCACCCAAATAAAGAATTTCATCTCCTTCAAGACCTAGATCTTTTTGAAGTTTACCTGCGTGTCCTCCTTGGTAGATACCGGATGTGACAGGGCCTTCATGGTTTGACATCAATCCGGTTTCCGGATCAACGGCCAGAAATCTGTTTCGATTGGTGAAGAAGCCAGGCTTTCCTGAGAGCGTAATAGTAATGTCAAACAAGTCCTTCCAGGATTTATGCTCCTTCAAAAAAGGAGTGATTGTGTAGTCGAGAAGGAGTTGTGAGTATGAAAAGTCTGAGTTGGTAATGACCATCAGTTTTTTTCCATACTTTTTGTAACGTTCAAATAGGTTGGCAATCTCAGGGTCCTGAATAATATATTTTGAGATGTTATTTTTTACTTCTGCCTTGAGGGTTCCGTCAGCATGGGCAAGGTCGAGAACCTCTTTTATATCTTCAGCAAGTGTATCATATGAAGGAAGATCTACTCCTTGGTCTTTGAGGTCAACCAGTTGACCAAACAGGACTCCGTTTGAAATGGAAAAGGATGTATCCAAACTCTGTATGTTCACATCATTCAAATCGATCACGCGATTTGAATAAATTTTTTGTTGGGTCTGATAGTCCATTAGTTTGGTACCATGGGTGGCAGACTTCACTTTACCAAATCGAGATACTTTAAGAATGTTTCCACGTTTCCGATCAATAACCAGTCCTTGAATCACTAAATTAAAATCAAATTTCAATTTCTTGATGTCTTTCGGATAACTTTTCTCGGTTATCAGTTTTTCGATGACAGAAGTGTAGGTGAAGGATTCAAAGGCTTCTGAATTATAGCGAACGATAGTGTAATCCATGTCAAAGCCAATGGCCTTGATACGTTTCATATTCAGTGTTCTATTTATGTAGATTCCCATTGGTTTCTCTTTTGTGCATTGTGTTTTATTTCAATATTCTACCTTAATCCTGCTTCGAAACCCCGTCAACTTGACTGGCTAGATTGCTGTTTTACTAGTAAAATTTTCAGGTCTACTGATTAGGAGTAACCATGAGCATCAAATTTCTACCATTGCTAACTATTATATCTCTTTTCTTTGCCCACCCTGCTTTGTCCAAAGAGACGCCAGAACAAAAGGGTCTTCGAATTGCCAAGATGACTAGAGATATGAATGAAGGCTTTAAGGGTGAAACAGCAGAAATGGAGATGACTCTTATCGATGCCTACAATGCCAAAACGGTCAGAGAGATGACGAGTAAAGTTATGGAAGATGATAAGGAAGGGGATAAGTCTTTAATGGTCTTCTTGAACCCTAAGGATGTGAAAGGGACAAAAATGCTGACTCATTCTCATAAGAATGATGACGATGACCAATGGTTGTTTCTTCCATCGCTTAGAAGGGTGAAAAGGATTTCTTCGAGAAACAAATCAAGTTCTTTCATGGGAAGCGAGTTTTCTTATGAGGATCTGGGGTCCCAAGAAATTGAAAAATATAATTACAAATGGATCAAAGACGGCAAAACCAAAAGCGGTGAAAAACTTTGGATTCTCGAAAGAGTTCCAAAGAAGAAGTCTGGTTATAGCAAAATGGTGATGTACGTTTCACAAACCAAGAACAACCCGGTCAAAATTGATTATTTTGATAGAAAGGGAGAACTACTAAAGACTGCGACATTTTCTGATTACAAAGTTTACAAGATCGGAAACAAGAACATTTACCGCGCTCATAAGATACACATGAAAAATATTCAAACCAAGAAACAATCTATCTTCTCATGGAAGAACAGAAAGCTTGGGGTTGATCATAAGGACCGTGACTTCGATACAAGGTCACTTAAATAATGCAGAAGTTCTTCTTCTCCTTTCTATTACTTCTCTCTGGAGCTGCACTTGCTCAGGATGAATATTCCGGACAAGGTCAGGTTTCGTTGGAGTTTAGGCAGTTCGAAAAAGATCAGAGTGAACTAACTGAAGATACCAATATTTCAATTTTTTCAAGAATCGAACAACGCTATAAAAGTGATCCATTTGAACATGTCTTCAGAGGATATGCTAGGGTCGACAAGAAAGATCAGAATCGTTCTTTTGTTGCCTTGGAAGATGCTTACTTCTCAGCTTTTTTAGCAGAAGAATATAAGATTTTAGCGGGCTACAAGCTCTTTAATTGGACGGCCACAGAGGCATTCCATCCGGCCGATGTCATAAACTCGAGAAATTTCGACAGTAACCTTGAGAATCTTGAGAAGAAAGGCGAGCTGACGATTGAGTTTGAAGTACCTTTTTTCAATGGAGCAATGGCCTTTTATTATTTTCCACGTTTTGAAGAACCAGAGTATCCAGGGGAGAGATCAAGGCTTAGTAGTGTAACTTTGCAAAGGTCAGTTGTCGTTGATGGAACGGATTACACGACAAATGAGTATTGGACCAACCAATATGGTTTCCGTCTTACTCAAGTCATAATGGATGCCGATATAAGCCTTCACTACTTGAATCATATTGATAGAAACATGCCTCTGGTAGGGACGACCAATTACACAACGATTCTAGGAAGTCTGACACCACTGACCTCTCAGGTAACTCCTTATTACTATCGAAAAACTCAGGTTGGTGGAACCTATCAGCAGGTTTTTGGAGATCTTATTCTCAAATTAGAATTTGCCCATCGTACTTTCGAGCAGGATACCAAAGTATTAACTGCTAAAAGTGCTGTTCTTAAATCTCAAGGAGCTGGGGCCTATGAGACTAAGTTCATTGAGAATCATACTGAAGCCGCTTTTGGACTTGAGTATGTGATGTCTTTACCAGGTGGAATTGATGGAAACTTCTTCCTTGAAGGAAATGGGATTTTTGGAGTAGACGAGGTTGAAAGGCAAGAGCGTTCGACTTTTCAAAGAGACATTATGGTGGGATTCAGATTGGCCTTCAACGATGTGATGGGAAGTGAAATCTATACAACTTTGATTACCGATATAGAAAGAGATTCAGAATATCTTATTAACTTCAAGTACTCTCGAAGGCTAAGTGATAATTGGAAATTTGATGGGGGGATTCGCATCATTGAGGCTCCTCAAAAAAATCCAGCGATCAAAGAGGGGCTTGAGGTTCTTGATGGCGACAGTTATATCTTTACCAACCTTACTAGATATTTTTAATGGCCTCTGGAAAGTTTCATGACAAAGTTAACTTGGGGACTGGTGCAATTTTAACAGGTCTTCTCATCGGACTCGAAAGAAGTTTTCCCGTCGTGATCAGTTTTGTTATCGGTTGGTTATTTGCCACACTCATTTTTTCTCCTGATACAGATGTGATGCCAAAGAAAAGATCGGGAGTTCTTCAGTTTTTTCTTTATCCTTACTCAATACTTTTCAAGCATCGTGGACTTAGTCATATGATTCTGGTTGGTACTATTCTTCGCATTGTTTATGGCCTGATCGTTTTTAGTATTATGCTTTTTGTCCTCAATGGAATGGGCCATATCAGTTTTGGAGCTTCACATTTTTTCAGTGGAGTTTTTGATTTTCTTAAGGCCTTCGATTATCACCTGATTCAGTATAAAATTTTTGTTTGGCTTTTCATTGGGATGGTTGGAGCTGATCTATGCCACATTTTTTTCGATAAGATCACGAGTTTTTTAAAAAAAATTTTACGTTTCCCCTAAAAAAGTTTTATCTAGATCAAAGCCCATTAAATGTTTAGAGCAAATGCGAACTCCTAACTACGTTAAAAATTATTGATAAATAGTTGTTATTTCTATTTGTTTAGGTGTTTCGGGTATATTCAGTACCTGATGTTTACCTGCTATCTACCCGAAAAAAAAGTACCTCAAGGAAGCCTTAAGCCTTATACTGATCAAGGTTATAGCGAATATTGGGAGGCAACTCATGAGACACTTTGGAAATATTGCTCAGCTTATTAAAACATCAAGACTAAACCACCCAAAAAAGTACAGTCAGACAGAACTGTCGGCTCAGCTTGGTTATAAGAACGGGCAATTTATCTCAAACATAGAAAGAGGACTTTGTTCTGTTCCAGTGAAGTCATTATCGCAACTAACAAAGACTTTGGATATTGATCCTGAGACTTTGAAATCAGCTTTATTGAAAGACATGGAAAAGACATTGGATAATTATCTTAAGATGGATCCAGCAACAGCTGCTTCTGCTCCAGATTCCGCTTTCATGTAAAAATGACTTTAGACCTCAAGGTTATTTAAGTAGACCTTGAGGTTGACGGCTTTTCCAGTCAAATCCAATTTCTTCCTGATATTTTTCTTATGAGTTTCAACTGTTGCAAATGAAAGACCCAGCATTTCAGCAATTTCTTTTCCTTGATAACCTGATTTGATCATTTGACAGACTTTTACTTCTGTTGGGCTTAAGTTCATGTTGAATTTGGCGAGTCTTTTATAAAAACTTGAGTTGATATTGGTGATACTCACTTCAAGTTGTTGAATAAGCTCAGGGCAATGACCCTTAGAGCTTTTCATCTCTGAAATGATGGGAATGATATTTTTTTCTATATTGTTAGCAATATTCTCTTTACTTTGATTTTTCTCATCTTCAAATCGAGTGAGAATGTTCTTTAAGGCAATGTTTGCTTCTTCAAGCTCTTTTCTTTTTGTGATGAGCTCTTCTTTTGTCTCTTTGATTTCTCCCAGAATATAGGCCTGACTTAGTAAATCACTTAGAGTTCCTGCAAAACTAATCTCATTAACGGCCCATTTCCGTTGTTGACCAACATGTTCTAGACAAAGTACACCAAGTGTTTTTTTTCCTTCACGAATCCCGTTATCGAGCATAGAAGATATCCCAATTTTATCGAGGTAGTCTTCTGCAAGTTCTCTTGTATCTTTATTCGTTAAGGCATTGTTGGCAATGATAGATCGCTTTGCTTGAACGGCCTGCATGTAGTTAGGGTAATCAGAAGTTTTAATTGAAACGTTCTTAAGGTATTTAGCACTATCAATCAAAACGATACTGTTGAGACTTTTTGCTCCTTCATCGAAAATCCAAACACCGGCCCTTTTCACTTCCATAATCTCACAGGCCTTCTTAACCACTTGTTTGGAAAACTTTACGAATTCTCCATTTATAAAGGATTCACTTTTGGTCAGTTCTACAATGGCATCGTATTCTTTTTGAAGTTTGTTTTTCATGGGCCTATCTTACCGTCTCTTTTATCGGGTATCAACACCATGTGATTTCATATGTTTACACATCTCTCTTACCCGATCCTATAGATTTGCTATAATAAGAACCTAGGAGTCTTTGATGAAAAAGTTTTTTATTTGGATTTTGTTCATACCCTTTATCGCTGCTTCTGCAGGTGTGGGCGATTGGAAAATTGTGGGTGAAGAAGGTGATTTTTGGCTTCAAAGCACGACTGATTCAAAGACAAAAAATCTAATCACCAAAAGAACAGGAGAGAGCAAAGTCATTTCAACTAAAGATGTGGGCGAGGACCATGAAATCATTGTCTACTATACGGGGATGGCCGGGACCTTTAAGCTCGTAGATATTTATTACGCTCAAATTTTTAATAAAAAGACAAAAAAATTTTTAGGGGATTATCCTTGGGAGTACAAATCTCAAAATAATCCTGATGAAAAACTTCCTCAACCTAAATGGGAAATCGGTACGAAGTCGATTTCCATTTCAGATGAGCAAACAACAATTCAAAAAGTTATACAGCTTAATTGAAACATTTCCAGGATCTGGTTTTTTGAAACCAACCTGAAAGGCGTTGAGTGAGATTGAAGGTTTCAATCTCATCATCATTTGTAATCTTAAAGTCCATAGTGATTTTTGATGACTTCCCGTCTATGGGGCGAGCCTTGTATTCCAAGTTCATAGTGTATTCATCGATGTTGAATTTATCGAATGATCTTGCATCTACTGGTTTGAAAGTGACGTCAGGTGCATTTCCTCTAAGATCCGCATCGAAAGTCAAAGTTTGATCAAATGTTCTACCGTATTGCAAAGATCTAATTCTGAAATCGATTTTGATTCTCTCTTCTGTGCAACTGATGAGATTGTGAGTAAGAGTTATTTTATCAGTACATGCCGTGACACTTTCAGGATCTGGCTTGGCCAAAACATCGATGATTCTTTTGTGCAAATTTGGAAGGATCTCGATATGCTCGCAATCAACTTCGGCCTTTGCTCCAAGAGAAAAAAGAAAAAGAATTAACAAGAATGACTTCAATGTCTTCATGAGTGCCCCCCACAGCATCATATGAACGATGCCTACATTTTAACGGCCAATAAGGTGAAGTCATAATCAAACTTTGAAACTATTCAAAAAATCTTTCACTAAGAGTTGCATTGGTTGAGTGAGAAACTTCGGTAATGGGAGATTATGGTACCGTGGGAGTAATACTTGTCAGAGAACCTTGTAGAGATTGAGTTGTATGATTAGTGAAGAATATCTTCCTGTTTTTGTCAGGCTTGTGAATTCTAATTACTTAATCAACTCAGAATAAACGAATTCATTCTTTCTTGAAAATTTTGAGATAAAACAATCAGGGATGTAGCTGTCCCCTGGGGTATCACAGAAGAAGTTGATTCTCATTGAAGTCACTTGCTTCAAATCTTTTGAGCATTTGAGATTTCTCACAAAGAACTTTTTGATTTTATATTCACGTTTGGTATAGCGCTTGAGATCCATTTCCTGTTTGTCATGACATTTGATAGCTTCCATTTTTTCAATATCAGCAGTAACAATGGCTCCGGTCCGATCGAGAATCAAATCTTTTCTTTCCTTCATTTGCTTTTGTGTGAGTTTGTCTCGGTTGGAAAATGAGAACTCTTTGCAGCTTGATACTTTCAAGATCAATTTATCACAAGGGATGTGAGCGACCCAAGAAGCGAATTTTGCGTGAACTGGAGTAATAGAAAAGAAAATTAGAAAGGTAAATAGTGTTTTCATTGGGCCATCCTTTGAAACAGGATGACCCAAGTTTTGAATTAGAGCAATATTCGCTGAATTATTGAACTTTTCTGATCAATCTTACCCCGTGTGAATAGTCGTAATAGCCTGGATCGCCCACATGGGCAGCACTCGGGGAATTTTGCCAAAAGGTTCCGTCTCCTTTGGCGAAACCATAGATTCGACCGTCATTGGTATACCACTTGAAATGACCATCAATGAGTTTTTTATCTCCGGCCTTTGATCTTTCTCTCATCCGAGAGTCATTCATCATTTCATTCATACTTTTTAACTGGCTGGCCTCTCCGTTATTAGGTGTTCGAGTAATTGCCTTGTATTGATTACCATCTGAAGCGGCAGCACGACCGATGGTCTTGGCCTGTCCTGCATCAGGGAGTTGCCATCCCCAGGCCTGGGCGATTCTTTTGGCCTCTGGGAAAGTCAGTGGAACATAGGTGCCATCAGGAAGTTTGACGTTATCATTCATTACTTCATACTTAGTGCCATCTGGCATTGTCATTTTAGTGGTGCTCATTTTATTTGGACCGGCAGCAATAATCTTTTCGATAAGAGCTTTTCTTTGGGCCTGACTTGTAATGGTGTACTTTCCATTATTCTTTGGATCATCTTGTTGAGCAGCTTGTTCTTCTTGGTAATGGCATTCGCCTTTTATGGCCGAACCCGGATTACTGATTTCATCAGCTAACTGATTTCCGTAAGGAAGATTTTTAAAGTCATCAGTAAGTCTTACCAACGCTTGATCAGCTTCAGACATAGGGTAGTCAGGATCGAGTTTTTTTTCTTCGCAAGAATGGAAAAAGGGAATAAGGATCAAGACCAAAACAACGTTTAACATCCGCTTCATACAACACCAACTATCGCACACAATTTTCGGTTCCCCTCATTTTAAGTGGGCCGCTTGTGAGAACCTAGTATCTTAAGGTTTGGAGCCCTAACTAACTGATTATTTGTATTTTAGATGAGCTCAACTGTGCCTATAAAAGATGCTGTTTCAGATTTGGAACGCGCCGCATTTCTTAACTTATTGATTCTTGATGGGAGCTTTATAAGAAAGTTGGCCTGTCTTTAGCACCTAGCCGGATCGACAAATTAATTTTTAAGGAGAATAAAATGAAAAACGTAGTTGGCGTAATCTTGTTAATGTTTGCACTTGTGAGTTGTAAAGGAAGTGGCGGAGGATCAGGAGATGATTCTCAAAATGCTTTTTATAATCAGTATCAAAGTGGGGCCTGTGGACTCGAAGTTGTTTCGGACTACAACAGTGCGATTATGAAATGTAAATACATGTTCGATCGAGATGATATATCAGAATGTCAGTCAAAACTTTTGCTTTTCAAAAGTAATTATCCGGGAATCAACTGTACTGCTCAAAAAGGCTATGGACTAGATGAAGAGATCTTCACCATCAATGAAGCACATCTTGATGAACTGATTGAAGAAGTTTCCAATCTTTAAGAGATATTAATTTTTTTGTGATTTTTAATTAATGGTGGACCGTACTGGGATCGAACCAGCGACCTCTTCGCTGCCAGCGAAGCGCTCTCCCAACTGAGCTAACGGCCCTCGATTTTGGAAGTCACAATTTAATTTCAAAGAGTTGAAAAGGCAAGGCTTTTGATGGGGCTTGACTCGTTGGGCAATATTTTCCGCTCAGGTATTAAATCATCAAAAGGTCAGTATTGATCGGCTTTCCCGTCGATAAGAATGGCACTTGATTTTAAAACTGAAAGGAGAATTTTATGTCAGGATGGATCGCCCAAGTACAGGTGAAGTGGAACAAAGATGCACCAGTAGATAAAAACTGGGAATGGTTGAAAGAGTGGAATGAAGTGAAATGGGCCGGATCAACAATGGGTGATTGGGATATGACCCTTTGGGTAGATGTAAAAACTCCAGAAGAGTTAGAGAATTTCGTACACAACAAACTCAGAGCTAAAAACTGGGTTTGGGATACTAAGTCTACGTGGACCAAGGAAGTGTGGGCGGCTTAGTATTGAAATAGGGGGTCTGAGTACGCCAAGGTCGGCATGGAAACTGACCCCCTCTTTTCTTTTTTCCGTGTAAAAAAAGGGGCTTCAATCGAAGCCCTTTTTTATTTTGAAAATGTTTTAATCGTGGTGATGTCCGCCTGGTCCGTGAACGTGACCGTGAGCGATTTCTTCATCTGAAGCAGCTCGGACTTCAACAACTTCTACGTCAAAGTTCAAAGTTACGCCTGCAAGTGGATGGTTACCATCAACAGTAACTGTATCGTCAGTAAGAGCTGTAATTGCAAGTAGCATTGGACCGGCTTCAGTACCAACTTGAAACTGCATTCCTACTTGAAGAGTATCTGGTTCTTGAAATTGATTTCTTGGAACTTCTTGAACGAGCTCAGCATTGACTTCGCCGTAAGCATCAGCTGGAGCGATAGTTGCTGTTAGCTTGTCGCCAGTTGTTTTCCCTTCGAGTTGATCTTCAAGCCCTGGGATGATGTTTTGGTGACCCTGAAGGTACACCAATGGCTCTTGCCCTTGTGAGCTGTCCAGTTGGTTTCCGTCGTTGTCCGTCAGGGTGTAGTGGATTGAGACCACCATGTCTTTTTCGATTTTCATAAAAGGATCCTTGTCTTGGTGCGCCATAATGCGCCATAAATCGATTATACCATACCAAAAAGTGGGGGTATTTACAGGATTAATTTTGGCATTTTCGGGAAAAGCAGGCTTTAATACTTGAGCAAATCGTTTCAAAGGATGAACTAAGATGACAAAACTAATGCTGGTAATGGCGTTTATCATAAGCCTTTCCTGTAGTTCAACTCAGAGCAAAACAACAGAGAACAAATCCACACAAAGTAGAGGACATTACGTGACACCTCCAAATCCCGCGACTAGTGATGTGAATTTTTATAGCCGAAGTAAGCCTTACGGCGAGTTTTCAAACTTTGCGCTCTTTCCCATTATGATTGAAGGAAAGAGATGGCCAACAAGTGAGCATTATTACCAGGCCATGAAATTCAAAGATAAGAAACTTCAAGAGTTGGTAAGGACTACTGAAGATCCAGCGGCGGCTGCTAAAATTGGAAGAACAAGAGGACCAGTTCGTAAAGATTGGCACAAAGTGAAAGAGAGATTCATGTGGCCAGCACTTGTGGCGAAATACACCCAGCACGACCGTTTACAAAAACTTCTTCTTTCAACAGGAACTCAGAAGATAATCGAACACACCAAGAACGATGATTATTGGGGAGACGGAGGCGACGGTACTGGTAAGAATATCCTCGGTCTGATGTTGATGGGCCTTCGAGACCAAATTCGTGAAGATAATGGGGCCTCTCCAGATTCCTACATCTGGAAGTAGTCAAACTGTCTAGTCAGTTATTTTGCGTCATTAAAACAAACAAAAAATTGTGACTCCATCCTTTCCAAGGGTGGAGTGGTGTTTTATCCTTTTATAGATTTAAAATTGCGAAGGAGTGCACATGGGTTTGTTTGATGCTTTTAAAAAGCAGTTTATTGATGTCATTGAATGGACGGAAGAAGAAGACGGAGTTCTTTCTTATCGCTTCCCAATGATTGACCAAGAGATTCAAAACGGTGGGCAATTAACTGTTCGTGAAAGTCAACTTGCCATGTTTGTGAACGAAGGAGAGATTGCAGATATCTTCGAACCTGGGCTTCACACTCTTAATACTCAAAACCTTCCGATTCTTACCAATCTCATGCATTGGGATAAGGCGTTTAAATCTCCTTTTAAGTCGGATGTTTATTTCTTCTCTACTCGTGATCAAATTGATCAAAGATGGGGAACACCAAATCCAATTACCATCAGAGACAAAGACTACGGTCATATCAGACTTCGTGCACATGGAACTTTCTCTTATTCCATTAATGATCCAAAAGCTTTTTATAAGCAGATCAGTGGAACCAGAGAGAAGTACACTGTTGAAGAGCTTGATGGACAATTGATTTCATCAATCCTAACAGGGATGTCGAGCTTCTTCGGAAACAGTGGGATTCCATTTCTTGATATGGCCGCGAATCAAACTGAGTTTTCCAACAAGCTTAAAGAAGCGTTGACTTCTGAATTCACGAAATATGGATTGGACCTCAAAACTTTTTATGTTCAAAACCTTTCTCTTCCAGAAGAGCTTCAAGAGTACCTCGACAAGGCATCCAAAATGCGAATGGTTGGAGATCTTGGAAAGTATACTCAATTTGAAACTGCTGACTCCATCAAAACTGCTGCCGGTAACGAAGGCGGAGCTGCTGGGATGGGCGCGGGGCTAGGTGCTGGAATTGCCATTGGTAATCAGATGGCCGGTCAAATGTTGGGTGGCGGATCTGGTGGAAACCAAGCTGCAGCACAGAGTGAAGAAGAAGTTCTCGCAACCATCGAAAAACTTCATGGAATGAAAGAGAAGGGAATCCTTACTGAAGAGGAATTCAACGCAAAGAAAGCAGAACTTTTAAAAAAATTGACCTGATATGACCAAAATCAACTGCCCATCCTGCGGGGGAGAGATACCATTTCGGTCGTCGACTTCGGTCTTTGCCGTCTGCCCTTATTGTAAATCAACTGTTGTTCGCCATGATCTCGATCTAGAACTGATCGGGAAAATGGCGGATCTCCCTGATGATATGAGTCCCATTCAACTCATGATGTCCGGACGTTTTAATAAGAAAACATTTTTTGTCGCTGGTCGGATCATCGTTAAATATGAAGATGGTTTTTGGAATGAATGGTACCTAAATTTTGATGACGGAAGTTCCGGTTGGCTTGCTGAAGCAGGTGGTGATCTAGCCATCAATTTTCCCGTGGCCAGTGGTCTAAAGATTTCTGATAAATCTTATGTTCAAACTGGGGCAAAACATCAGCTTGATGGAAAAAACTTTTATGTCACAGATGTTAAGAAAATGGTTTGTGTCGGAAGTGAAGGGGAACTTCCTTTTCGCGGAATTGAAGGGAGACAGTCTCTCAATGTAGATCTTTCTGATCGTTCTGGTGGATTTGCTTCAATCGAATTCAATGACGACGATGGTGTACAGGCCTATGTCGGTCAGTATGTTGAATTTAAAGACCTCAAACCGAAAGGCTTTAGAGTTTTTCAGGGATGGGGTAAACCATGAGTAATCGAATCAGTAGAAAAGAAAAACAGATTCGCCCTGTCGTTAAAAGCTTCAATTGTCCTAATTGTGGAGCCACTTTAAATATTACTGCAGTTGGGCGAACCATATCTGTCGTTTGTAAAAGTTGTCGAGCCACTTTGGATGCTACTGATCCAAACTTCGCGATATTAGAAAAAAATGCAAAGATGAAAACTGTAACACCTGCAATTCCTGTTGGGAGTCGTGGAACTCTTGGTGGAAAGATGTGGGAGTGCATTGGATTCATGCAAAGAGGTGATAGCTACGGTTATCGCTGGCATGAATACCTTCTCTACAACCCTTATCATGGCTATCGATGGCTTTTTGAGTTTGATGGTCATTGGACTTGGTTTAAAAGATCATACGACTTACCAGATCTCTCTGGAACCGATGTTAAATATAAAGGAAATACTTATAAGCTCTTCACCAAAGGAACGTCTGAAGTTTTTTACGTGGAAGGTGAATTTTATTGGAGAGTGAAGGCCGGAGATAAATCCAAAGTAAAGGATTTTGTTTCTGCTCCCTATACGATCTCTTTTGAAGCCAGCGAAGGTGAAGAAGTTTGGACACATGGACAATACTTGGAACCTGATCGGATAAAGAAAGCTTTCAATTTGAAAGACAATTTTTTTCCAGAACCGGTAGGGATTGCTCCAAACCAGCCTTCTCCACATAAATTAGAAGCTAAGACAGCTTTGAAATACTTTTTCTTTTCTGCAGTTTTCATGATTGTTGTTCATGTCTTTAGAACAGCTACTGCCATCAATAAAGAAGTCTTTCGTTTTAGCGGTGTGAGGACATTGGCACCAAGATACAGTGATAATAAAACTTTGGATGAGAAAGTTGAGAATACTCCAACATTTCTTATCGAAAAGAAACGATCCAACCTTCAACTCAAGGCCATGGCCAATGTCAATAATTCATGGATTTGGATAGATCCACTTCTCGTGAATGAAGAAACCGGTAAGGGAATACCTATGCCGGTTGAAGTTTCCTACTATCATGGCTACTCCGGTGGTGAGAGTTGGAGCGAGGGTGGACATAATAAATCTAAAATTATTCAAAATGTTCCACCAGGGCGATACTACCTAAGTATCAAAACTCAGATTGGTGGCCAAAGCTTAAGAGATGTTAATTACTCATTGATATTGATTCAAGATGTACCTGTACTTTCTAATTTGATCATCTCTTTGATCTTGTTAGGTATTTTCCCTATTTTCAAGCTTATGAGAAGACAGAGCTTTGAAGTACAGCGCTGGTCTACCAGTGACTACTCACCTTATTCGGAGGACTAAATGTACAAGTATATTTGCATTGGAATTTGTGCTGTCTATACCTATCTTGCTTTTACTGGGAGAAGTTACTTCAGTCCAAGTCCTACACGCTCATGGGCCAAAAAAGGTGAGCGGGCCATTTTTCACAAATAAAAACTACGGAGGAAAAAATATGGAAAACATCATCAACATTCAACATTTTGCTGCCGCTATTATCTACACACTTCTAGGAACAGTTGCTTTCGCGATTGCTTTCAAAGTTCTCGACGTTCTTACGCCAAGAGATATGTGGCATGAAATTCTTGAAGAACATAATAATGCACTCGCAATCGTGATTGGTGCACTTGCTATTGGCATGAGCATTATTATCGCTGCTGCGATCAAGGGGTAAGTCTAAGTGGAATTCATCTTACTCTTTTCTGTCGCTGTCATTGCCACTTGTGGGCTCGTTTACGAGTTGGTAGCAGGAGCATTGGCAAGCTATCTTTTAGGTGATTCCATCACACAATTTTCTCTGATTATAGGGATCTATCTTTTTTCTATGGGAATTGGTTCGTGGTTTTCAAAATACATCACAAAAAATGTGATGATGAAATTTATTCAAATTGAGTTTATTGTAGGCTTGGTCGGCGGACTCTCTGCTACAGTTCTTTTCTTTTCATTCGAGTTTATCAGCCATTTCAGACTTTTACTTTTCTCATTCGTTACCATGACCGGAATATTGGTAGGGCTCGAAATACCGCTCTTGATGAGAATTTTAAAGGATCGGTATGAGTTTAGTGATTTGGTTTCTAAAGTTTTTACAGTCGATTATATTGGTGCCTTGTTTGCTTCCATTCTTTTTCCTTTAGTTTTGGCGCCCTATTTAGGACTAGTGAGAACTTCACTGCTCTTTGGAATTTTTAATGTTGCTGTTGGCTTGTGGACATTGAGTCTGATTAAAGAAGAGATGCCATGGCGTAATGCTCTGAGAGGGACGGGGATTGGAGCTGCTCTTGTCCTTGTTATCACTTTTGCATTCTCAAACAAGCTGACTCAATTTGCGGAGACTTTGAACTATAAAGATCAGATTGTTTTTACTGATAAATCACCTTATCAAAAAATTGTTTTGACTCAAGGCGATCATGATCTGAGACTCTTTCTGAATGGAAATTTGCAATTCAGTAGTGTCGATGAATATCGTTATCATGAAGCACTCGTTCATCCCGCTATGGCCTTACAAAATAATCCTAAAAAGATTTTAGTCCTGGGTGGAGGAGATGGATTGGCCGTTCGAGAGATACTTAAGTTTCCAAGTGTTGAGAGCGTGACACTCGTTGACCTAGATCCTTTGATGACAAAAATTTTTTCTACCAATGATAGATTGGTTAAGCTCAATGAGCGGGCATTAAAGAATGAGAAGGTAAAAGTAGTCAATGCAGATGCTTTTGTATGGCTTCGAGAAACTAAGGACGTTTTTGATGTTGTCATCATCGATTTTCCCGATCCAAGCAACTACTCTCTTGGGAAACTTTATACTACTCGCTTTTTTACACTTCTTGGCAAGGTAATGAAAGATGAGACGAAAGCAGTTATTCAATCGACATCTCCGCTCTATGCCAGAAAATCTTTCTGGTGTGTCGGTAACACTTTGAAACATGTCGGATTCAAAATAAATCCATTTCACGTCTATGTCCCTTCATTTGGAGAGTGGGGGTATTTTCTTTTTTCTAAGAGTCATATGGATCTCGATTTTAAACCACTTCAAAATGCCAAGTTTCTCACTAAAGCTGTGTGGGACTCGATGTTTGTTTTCCCTCCTGATATGGAATACACCGAAACTGAAGTGAATCGTCTTAATAACCAAATTCTTGTGCGATATTTTGAAGATGAGTGGTCACGATATAACTGATGAAAATCTAGAAAGTCTCTCTCTTGAGACTGATCGGCGTAGCTTTATCAAGCTTGCCTTGGGAGCTCTTGCTCTCGGAGCAGCTTCCTATACTGGAATAAGATCATTTCTTAAACCATCTCAAATTCCCGGCCTGGTTGAAGGAGCTTCTTTTAAAAGAGGTCACACTCTTTTAACAGGTGGTTTTAAGATACCAGGAAAAAAGATGTCCTCTAAAGTTGTGATTATAGGCGCAGGGATGGCCGGACTCCATGCTGGTTGGTGGCTAAAGAGAAATGGTTTTGAAGACTTTGTTATTTTAGAACTAGAAGATGAAGTTGGTGGTAAATCCCGTTATAAAACCAATAAATCCTCCGAGTCTCCTCTTGGAGCTCATTATCTTCCTCTTCCTAATAAAGAGGCGTTTCATACAATAGAGCTTCTTAAAGAAATGGGAGTGTTAACTCAAGAGTCAGCTAATGGAAATGTCTTTAAGGAAGATTATTTAAGTTTTGCTCCTCGTGAGCGTTTGTTTATCCACGGACGCTGGCAAGAAGGTATCGTTCCCAATAATGGAATAGGAACTGCGCAAAAAAAACAAATAGAAAAATTCTTTTCCATTATGGAAAAATATAAATGGTCCAAAGGTAAAGATGGAAAGTTTGCTTTTTCTATTCCAATGGATCTTTCCAGTCGAGATTCTAAATTTCTTTCACTAGATAAGATAACGATGAAAGATTGGATGAAGGCCGAAGGGCTCTCTAATGAATATCTCGATTGGTATGTGAATTATTGTACTCTGGATGACTTCGGAACTCCTTTTGATCAGACTTCTGCATGGGCCGGTATTCATTATTTCGCTGGAAGACGAGGCAAAAATAAAGATTCTGATGAAGATATGGTTTTAACATGGCCTGAAGGGAATGGACGTATCGTCAAGCATTTAAGATCCAAGCTCGAAGGTCACATACAAACTGGTAAAATAGTTAAGAAAATTAAATCATCAAAAAATCAGGTGTTCGTCTTAGTCGATGATCAAACCACTAAAACAGTAGAGGAGTGGAGCGCAGAGAGAATTATTTATTCAGCTCCTCGTTTTATTGCAAAATATGTGATTGGAGAGGAAGTTGTTCCTTCGAATCTTGATTATTCACCATGGATGGTAAGTAATATTGTCGTAAAAAAACCTGGTGATGATCCAAAATTTTACTGGGATAACGTCAACTATCACGGACGTTCTATCGGTTATATCAATGCCAATCATATGAATCTCAAATCTCATGAAGATGAATATGTGTTGACCATGTACTGGCCCCTCGTTTCAGATAGTCCTTTGACTGAAAGAAGAAAAGCGCTAAGTCGAACGCATGCTGATTGGTCAAAAATGGTGATGGAAGAAATGGAAACCATGCATCCCGGGATCAGCGAAGATGTTGTTAAGCTCGATATTTGGCTGTGGGGACATGCCATGGTTCGGCCAATTCCTGGTTATATTTGGGGTGGAGAAAGAGAAGAGAAGCTCAAGAGTAAAGATTCGAAAATCCTTTTTGCTCATTCTGATATGTCGGGAATGAGTTTATGTGAAGAAGCTGGTTATTGGGGTGTTAAAGCTGCTGAGGAAATACTCAAAAAGTCATGAGAAGTTCATCCAATTTATTTATTTCAAATCCCGTGGTTGAATCCCTGTTTATTTTATTTCCACCTTTTCTTTCTGTGATTTTAGCATTTGTGTTCTATAAGTTTACAAACTATAGGGAAATGACACCTCTTTTTTGGCTCTTCATTGTTTTATTGGTGGATGTCGCTCATGTCTGGACGACAATCTTTCGTACCTATTTGAACAAATCTTTTTTGAAGCAAAGAAGTGATCTTCTTCTTTACGTTCCTGTTGGCTGTTTTATCATTGGCGTTCTTTTATACACTGCTGGCAAAATGGTTTTTTGGCGAGTAATGGCCTATGTCGCCCTTTTTCATTTTATTCGACAGCAGTATGGTGTTTTCATGTTGTATGCTAGAAAGACTGAAATGAGTGTCTGGCAACAACGAATTGGCAAACTTTGTATTTATTTATCAACCATAGCTCCTGTGGTTCATTGGCATTTCAGTTTACCTAAGAAATTTAGCTGGTTTATGGAGGGTGACTTTTTTGTTTTGCCCAATAATCAAATTATTCCATTGATCGTCTGGGGGATCACAGCCATTTCTTTTTTGTTGTATCTCTACATGGAGTTCAAGTCTTGCGTTTTTAATTGGGCGAAGCATTTGGTTCTTTTTGGGACTCTTCTTTCTTGGGGTGTCGGAATTGTCGTCTTGAATAATGATATCAGTTTTACACTGACCAATGTCCTGACTCATGGGATTCCATATTTTGCCCTTGTTTGGATGTCGAGTTGTCAGGGTAATGATCAAATAAAGGATAAGACATTTGGAATCATGCAGGTTTTTACCAAGTCTCGTTTGGTAGGTGTGTTCTTTATGATAGCTCTAGTTGTTTTTTTGGGTTTTTTCGAAGAGCTCTTTTGGGATGTTTTTGTCTGGCATGAGCATCAGTCAGTTTTTTCTTGGATTTATAATGGTGTCGTTCATTCTGACCATGCCATGCTGGCCCTTCTCGTTCCTCTTTTTAGTGTCCCTCAGGTCACCCATTATGTCCTCGATGGTTTTATATGGAAGGGGAAGCAGAGCTTTGATGGGCTTCGATTTTAAGCACTCGGAAAAGATAAACTGATTTTGGTCCCACTATCTTCGTACTTGTCTTTTGATTTACTTTCAATTCTAATATTACCATTCATCGCCTTAACAAATGTCTTCATAATTAAAATTCCGTATCCTGTACCTTTTTCTCCAAGAGTGCCAAGTCTTGATTTGATAGCACCTCGATTTTCTAACATTTCGAGATCTGATTCATTCATTCCTTGCCCATAGTCTTGAATGGTCAGAACTGTGTTTGCTCCTTCAATCTCAAAAGAAATTGTAATTTTTGAGTTTGGATCACTGAATTTAACGGCATTAGATAGAATATTTGAAATCACTTGATTAGTCAGGAGATTCTTTTCAGCTTTGATCTTAGGTAATTTGTCAGGACATTCGACAGCGATATTCTTTTCGTCCAAGCGTTTTTGATAAATGAAAAGACTATCATCAATTACTTCTTTTAAATAAACGGTTTCAATTCTTCCACTAATATCTTCAATAGAAATGGATTCTTGATCTTTAACTGTTTCAATAATGTTTAATATCATATCAACGGCTCGATTGATCTTCTCTGATGTGATCTCAATTTGTTCAGCCGTCATTCCATTTTTCTTGAGTCGCTTTGAATAATTTAAGATAAGGCTGAGAGGATTGACGATGTCGTGGAGAAGAACTCTGGCCAAAGTTTGATATTTTTCTTTCCCAACCGCATCTAGTTGAGCCCTTTCTTTTTCTTTATCTAGAATCGTGATTTGGTAGGCTAAACCAAGTGAAATGACCAACATTTCAATCATATTTCCCCAGAGAAGCGAAGTCTGAGTAATCATATTATGTGGAAAAACTTTATAATACATTCCAAACCACACACCTGCACCTATAAAGATTCCAGTCCAAGAGGCCATGTAAAAATAAGCGAGAGGTTCTTTGTCTAATGAGGATTTTATTCCCATAGAGAGCATCGAAAGTAGTGTTAAACCGATGAATAGATCTACAGTATTTCCCATTCCTGCGCCAACAATAGGCTTTAAAAACGGAAACAGAACAAAATGCAAAAGCATGCCAGTGCAGACAAAATAATAAAACTTTTTGAATTTTGGATAACGAATATTCCACTTGAGAAAGCGATTGGTGAAAACTAGCGCTAAGAATCCTGCTCCAGATGATGTCATCAATAAATAGTCTGAGGGATTAAAGGGTAAAAAAGAGAATATGTGGTCTAAGGCTCCTTGCATGTTAAGAGCGAGTAACCCCATTGATCCGATGAAAGCAGAGTAGTAAAGATAAACCTTCTTACGAGTATAGAGACCTAAAAAGAGATTATAGATAAGTAGAGCAAGAAGGGCTCCACTATAGATGTGAACAATTTTTTCAACGATAAGATCTCTTTTCTCTAGCTCATCTTTTGATGTAAGCAATACTCTCGTATCAAAGCGATGATGGCTATGTCTTCTTATGTAAAAATGCTGACTTGAGTTTGGTGGAATTTCTACTTCCATTGCTGGGTAATGTGACTGGATGGCCCTCTCTTCCCAATTGATGGCACTTCCTGTTCTCGCTAATTCATTTCCATCTTGATCATAAAAGAGAACTTCTCCTGCCATTGTATGCTGAAGTTTGAGAATCTTTTTAACTGGAGTGGAGGAAGTGTTATCTAGTTTTAACTTGAGCCAGATGAAATCATTTGTGTAGTTATATTTAATTTCTTCTGAATCTACTTCTTTAAACATTTTTTCAGAAGGTCTGGTTTCTTGACCAATGGCCATTAAAACTTTGGCTGTTATATTCTTAGATTTTTTTGTTATAGCAGATACATCAATTCCAAAAGCTTCTGGACTCATCAAGATAAATGCTTGAATCGACAAAATAAAAATCATTTTGATCATGCAAGTTTATCGACATATCTAAAAGCTAATTGAATGATTTTATTGAATTATTAGAAGTTTTGGTTTTCCATCTTAAGAATTTTTGGACCAAAACGGTCAGAGAATTGAATTGCAACATCAGCTGCACCTTGGCTTGTGGCCTTGATATCGATGTGCATATCAAAAAGCGTTCTTTCTGCAAAAAGCTTGATCATCCCATTTCTAAATGACCAAGTTCCAAATCCATCTCCAAGATTGGCGAGGTTGTAATACCACTTTCCGTCCTGATAGAGGGCGATCTCAATCGGGTAGTCGTTGTTGATGATACTTTTATCAAGGGTTAAATTTGGTCTGTCTGGTGTCTGTTTTTGATTAATATACTGATTAAAGTCTTCGTTTTTAGTTGTAAAAAAGACCACGTCACTCTTTTCTGACTTCTCAGGAATACAAGATATTCCAATGAGACATAGGAAAATTATGTAAAGTGTTTTATTCATATCAGGACCTCAGATAGAATTATTTCATCTTTGGTTCAAAATGAGTAGTGCAAATAAGCCGAGCGTTGCACTCGGATAAAAATGGAGCATACATGAAAAAATTTACAGCAATTCTTATCTCTACCTTTTTCTTGGCCTCTACTGCAATGGCCGCACCTAAAAAAGGAGTTTCTGTTTCGGTTGAGCTTTCTCCAGCAGGAAGTTTTGAAATAACTGGAAAGGTTAAAGGATCAGTTAAGAAAACGGGTGCAGGATATGAGGCCAAGAAACTTTCTTTTGCTGTTAAAAAACTAAAGACGGGAATGGATTTAAGAGACAAACATACCAAAGAGAAACTTGAGTATAAAAAGCATTCGGATGTGGTTGTTACAGATGCCAAAGGAAGTGGCGGCAAAGGATCGGCGATGATTTCTGTCCGTGGTGTGAGCAAAAAGATTTCATTTGATTTCAAAGAGTCCGGAAAATACATCGTCGCTAAATTTAAACTAAACCTGAAAGATTTTGGATTCTCTGGGATTAATTATATGGGTGTTGGTGTGAAAGATTCTGTTGAAGTCTCAGCAGTAGTTCCAGTTAAATAATCAGAACTCATAAATTGTGGCAAGGTTGAATACGGAAGATTTATTTCCGAAAACCTTGCCAAGTTTAGCTGCGAGAGACACATACTTCATTCTCCATTTGGTCTGAATTGAAATGCCCGCTCTTATAGAAGAATTTTCATCGACAGTATAGGCTGAGTTTGGCGGATCCCAGTCTCCTGAACGCTTCATAATTGGAATCTGAAAACCAGCTGAAACATTGTCTGCTAGACCTTTCCAATAGACCCCAGGGCCACCATAAAATCCTGTCACTGCAACATTATTTTGCTTGTGGGTTACACTTGGAACGATACTACTTACTGTCGATTTTCCCATGATGTAACAAGCATCAAAGAAAAACTCGAAACTGACATTTTCCCACTTCCTTCCAAGTCCAGAACAGCTACCACTTGAAGTGTTGAGCAAGCGAACTTTATTGTTGTTGGAGGTCTGAACAAGGTTCACATGATCCTGCCAGCTGATATAGCTGAGGAAAACATAGAAACTTCCTTCATATTGGAGGGAGTGATAATAATCCTTTCTCTCTGTGATTCTGTCTCTGAGAGTTTCAAGGGCCTCTGAATCTTCAGACAAGGCCTTGGCCACTTTGAGATAGGCAAATGATTTTCTTCGAAGTTTATCACGTTCTTTCTGTTCAGTGGCCTCATGAGTTTCGAGATACTTCTTGGAATAAAGTTGAGCCAGTTTGTAGTAAACAACTGAAAGCTGACTCCCATCTGGAACGATTGGCTTTTCACCATACTGATAAAGTGCTTGAACAACATTTCGATTTTGTCTTCCATACTTTGTTTTTAGAAGTTCTTCGAGGACTTCAATTGCTTCATCAATTTCACCCTGACCTTCTAGGGCACTTACTTGAAGAAAACGTGCACGTTCATTTTTCTTAAGACCGTCTTCATTCTCTTCGTAGACATCAAGAGCTGCTTCATACTGGGCCTTTAAAAGAAATGTTTCCATTTCTTGAATTGGACCGGCCCAAGTCAGACTTGGGAACAGAAGAAAAGTGAATAGGATAAGACTCTGTATTAAAACCATGTATGAATTTGCATCAGTAGATCCCAAGTGTCTTTTGTTGACGACTCATCACTGAAGTTCCTTGTGTTATAAATTTCAAACCTTGCTTCCCATCTTTGGAGTGGGAAAATTTGTATGCCAGGACCGAACCTTAAGCGGTACTCACCAGTTTGTTCTTTCATATATTCAATTGAGTTGAGCAAATAAAAACCTCTAGAGGCGCGAATATAGTTTTGACCGAGACCATAGACAGTTTTCGTTTCATCAGTCGAATCGAGTACCGCCGTTTTTACATTTTGCCCCATTTCTAGAAGCACTGATGACCCCTTTCCAACGGTACCCATGTAGTGAATAGCAGCTGCATAATTTTTTAGGAATTCACTTTGTGAATTCAGATAGGAGACACCTAAACTCGATTTATGGGAGACAATATAATCGATTTTCGTGGAAAAACCTTTTTGTCTTATGTCAGCGTCCTGAACCATATTTCCAACAAAATAACCGGCACCAATTTCAACTGTTGGATTGGCATAATGAAGTTGAAGTCCGTGAGACTGATCATTTTGTGAGAGGTTGTTAATTGATCGACTGTAAGCGCTATGTTCCGCAATTCTGATTCCAAAAACTTTATCCATCAAGCCAGCGTATATCCCAAGACTTGGTATTGGACGATAACCCATGTAGTGTTCGCGAGAGCGGTACTTGTCCACTTCCTCAGTTGAGTTGGCTAGAGATTGAGGTTCAGGTGCATAACCAATAGTTCCCGAAACAAAAAACTTATTACCTTCTCCGAACTTTAGAACTAGATTTGCATCGGCTTGCATGTTGATCATCTCAGTATCTTCTGAATCTTGTCCAAGAGATCGCTTCATAACCATGCCTCGATAATCAAAACTTGGTCTGAACCAGGTTTGTTGTGGCTTGGTTCCAAAGAAGCCAGAGTTATTGGCAATGTTTTCTTCAGATTCTTTGTCGTAATAAAACCATTTGGCAGAAACGGCCGTGGCCGAAAGGGCGCGACCATAATCATTCAAAGGACCATTACCAAAAGGATTGTAGTGGCATGTGGCACACGAAGTATAACCAAAACCCACAAAATGGGGATAGGCCCAAGCTGAGCTTGAAAAAATCGAGATGAATAGGAGAACAGTAAGTTTTTTCATCTAGAGATTTGTTATCCAATCGTTTAGGTAATTAATTTCAGTCTGACCGAGTTGGCTTCCTCCTTGTGGCATGTTCCCACCGTAATTGATGAGTTTGATAATTAGGGGAGAGCCGGCAAAATCATTGGCCTTAACCAATCCTGAGTTAACCCAGGCCTGACTGGTTGTATAGTTCGAATAAATATTGTGGTATCCGGTGTGACAACTGATGCAATTTGTTTGGATAACATTGAATGCCTTTCCAAAGGGAGTCGTGTTGTCAATTCCGGTGTTTCCATAACGTTGGCGATCAAAGGAGTTGCTGTTGTAGTCCTGACCACATGATGAAAGAAGAAAAAGAACTATCAAGGAGATGTATTTCATTTGGGTAAAATCTCCTGTTTTAAAACTTTTATTGTGAGTTCAATATTGTCTTCAACACTCACTCCCATAAAGCTGGCCGGCTGAAGTTTAAACTGACTAGGGATCAGAGTGAATTTAGCCAAGTAATGAGTTTTGTCACTGGTAACCTGAAAAGAAAGTTTTTTTGAAACTCCATTAATAGTCAGATTACCAGATCCTTTGAAGTTTTTGATGATGACATCTTTGATAAAAATTCGAGGGTGTTTATTGGCGTTCAGGTATTTATGAAGGTGTTCATCGCGAAGTTGAATACCGGTTTCAAGCGAAGTCGTTCGAACACTGAGTTTTTTGGAGTTAATCGTGCCTTTGTCTTTAAGAAGGACAAAGTCTCCATACAATTTATCACTATTGATCTCAAAGCTTCCAACAGGTAGAAGTCGACCGAGGATGTGAACCTCGTGGGCCATGGACCCAAATGAGATTAGGAAAAAAAGTATTAATTTCAAATGCATCGGTTAAATGATGTCCCATATCATACAGTGTGGCAACTTTAACACTGTAAGCCATTACACCCTTTTATGAGGAAGGCAATATCACAACATGAAAGCACTATTGATAATGATCTGCGTTGTTCTGTCTTCTTGTTCTTATACGACTAAGAAACAAGTTGATTATAATAAATCCCACCGTGAGTTTCTCTCTCTGGTAGAGGCCAAGAAAAAATCTCTTTCAAAATCTGACTACCGAAATTTTCTTCAAACAGCTCTACAAAATAAAGAAGACGTTGAAGATAATCTCGAAGGACAGATGGATAATCTCAAGAGAAGGACCACTCACAATGAAGTGATGGAAACTTCTAGCAATCAAGAGGCCCATCTTTTCAATGCCAATACAGGAGCAATAGAAATGAAAAGGCTTGATGATCGTATCAAGCTGGTTAAAAGAGAGATTTTCTTTCTTCGATCTCAACTGAGCAGCCTGGAGGAGAAGAAGTGAGAAGACCAGCGAGTCTCGAACTTCACATGAAGCCGACCCCAATTCAAAAACTTGGTGAAAACCTTTTTATCAAGCGCGATGATCGAACAGGTTTTCTTCTCGGTGGGAATAAAATCAGAAAACTCGAATATCTTCTTAAGGAAGCTGTTGATAAAGGCTTCAAGCGAGTCATGACTTGCGGGGGAATTCAATCCAACCATGCCAGGGCCACGGCCTTTGCTGCAAGAGAGTTAGGGCTCGATGTCGCACTTTTACTCAGAGGTGAGCTTACTGATAGGCGTCAAGGAAACCTCTTTCTCAACTCCTTGATTGGTGCTGATATTCGAACGATCACTTCAGAAGAATGGGTGGGCAAAGAGGCCATCATGGAAAAATGGGCTTCTGAACTGGGCTCGACCTATATTATCCCTGAGGGCGGTAGTAATGCACTTGGCTCATGGGGATATGTTTCCGCTCTAGAAGAGATTCAAAAGCAAGGAAACTTTGATCATATATTCCATGCCACAGGAAGTGGTGGAACCGCGAGTGGACTTTTGGCGGGTCGTGCTGTCACTGGAATGAATTGTTCACTTCACACCATTAATGTTTGCGATGATGAAGAGTATTTTAAAAAAAGAATCTTTGGCATTCTTGATGATTTTGAACGTCAGTTCGACATAAAAGTCTCGACGGAGAACTTTCATATACACGATGGATTTGTTGGTGAGGGATATGCCCTGGCCTCAGATCAGCTTTATGAACAGATAAAGTCTTTTTGTGGAGATACGGGGATTCTGCTGGATCCGGTTTATACCGGAAAGGCCTTTTTCGGTATGCAGGAAGTCATTAAACGGGAAAATCTTCAAGGAAAAATCCTTTTTCTCCATACAGGTGGGGCCTTTGCCAATTTTGCGAATGTTGAGCGTTATAGGTTTTAGTCAACTCTTCCGATATTGATAAAAAGTCACACAGAAAGTAAAATACTAGAATATTAGCGAGGTATATATGACTGATTGGCAAATTTTTATAGGCTTGTCTGCGGTAGTGGTTTGGGCATCTCTTCCTATTTCACTTATCATCTCTTGTGCCAACTTTGATCACGATGTGGTCAGACCTGGTGAAAAGGCCGGCGAGCACCACTAGGAAACAGGACCCTTACTCATGGAGTGAGGGTCAACGTTCCTTTCTTCTGAGCTTTGACAATTTTTAAATCCAATAATTGCTCTCTGTATTTTCCATCGAGAAACATTCTTACTTGATCGTCGTAATGTGGACTGAAAGGCCTACCTGAATTTCCAGTAGGAAGTATTCCAAGTGAAACTGAAGCATCTTTAAAATCGATTAACCTTCTTGTCGATGGTCCAAGTGTGACATGAAAATCGTCTTTGTATCTTTTTGACGACATATTATCGACTTGAAAATATCCACCACCAGATTCAAAGGGACCAATATTGAAAATAGAATCGAGTGGTTTTTTCTTTCCGAATGGATGAGCAAATTCAATGGTATGTAGACGTCCCCAATTCCAGCTACTGACATTGCTTCCATACTGATCACTCAAAGATTTAAGTGTTTTATCAAAAGCAGTGGCAATAATTTGTTCTCTGGTTTCTTTCTCACTGGTTTTGTTATTGTCCCACCAAGGAGAATTGGCATTCTTGATGAATGTTTTAAAAAAGTGCCAGCCGTCCGCCACGCTATTCAATGCCTTGTAACGATCTTCACCGAGTTCATCCAACATTGCTTCTTTCATGATTTGTTTGGTCCAAGTGTAATATAGCGAAGGGGCCACATCTGAGATTCCACTTTTACCATCCCAGGTTTTGAGAATCTCTACAGCTTTTTGTTTTTGTGATGAACCACCAGATTTGAGACTGCCAAGAAGAATGGAAAGGTGCTCATCGGCCGTCACAACGAATTGATCATTTTGAACGGCCTTCAAATCTTCAAGGTCCCATTTTTCTTTGGTAGCGAGGAGATCAGTGATTCTCTCGAACCTTTCACTTGGTTGCCAGTAACCGGAGAGTGGATGTTTACTTTTAAATTCTGGGTAATAATTTGTTGTGACAATGACTCCCGACTTTGGATTATAGAGATGTGGGTTCTCATCAATTGTCAGATAGCGAAGGTACTCATGTTTTCCAGACCAACCTTCAAGGATTGTTTCCCCTGTAACACCAGCAGGACGTAGGGGAATCTTAGACAGTACGTGCCAGGCGATATTTCCTCTTTTATCCACCCAGGAAACATTGAGTCCCGGTGTCGCTGCCAGTTTGATCGCTTCTTTCATATCTTTAAGATCTTGAGAATGAGCTAGCTTATAGAATGCTGTGGCCACGTCATTTTCAGGATGATGATAAGACCACTTAATTGCAAGGTGTTTATCTTTTTTGCCGTATTCAGTTCCATCAATTAAAGGACCATGAGGAGTTGTCACCACTTCGATGACAACATCTTCTTTTCCTTTTACTTTTACAATTTCTTTTTCAATTTTAAGAGGAACCCATTTGCCTCGATACATCACCTGTTTTTTATCCCAATCTATTTTCTCTTGATAAATATCGAGATCGTCCATCTCGGCCATGGTGACGGCCCAACCGCGGTTCATATCGTGACCCATTGCTGGGAATGGTACCAGTGGTAGATAGTGGCCATAGATTTCATAACCTGGATATTTGATATGAGCTTCATACCAAACGGAAGGATTCGAAAAAGCTACGTGGGGATCGTTGGCCAATAATGCATGACCTGATTTGGAACGAGTTGGTCCGAGTACCCAGGAGTTAGATCCGTGAAAAAGTCCGAAGTTTTGTTCGAACTCAGTGAGAAATTCAGTTAGATCCTTGAACCAGGCCTCTTGGGTAGGTCTGGCAATTGCCTTATTGAGAGGTTTTGAATTGGAAGCATAACTTTCTGTGATTAAGTTTCTATCTTTTGTGTGTTTAACCAAGACCTGATCCACCATCTCTTTTGGAAAATCTGCATACAGTTCTGAAAAGAGTGAGTCGGCAATAATCCCTTCTGCAAAGCTTAGTGCCATGTAACCAGAAATTGCCATCCCTTCTGCAAGTTCAAATTTCTTGGGTGTAAAGCCAAGTAGGACAAACTCAGGAGGAAGAGGTTGGGTTTTGACAAAATGATCAACACCTTCATAGAAGGCCTTCATCAAATTGATCATATGAGGATCCATATTCTGAAGGTTCTTCGCTAGGAATTCATCCATGGTTTTTCGAAGTTTCAATTTTCTAAGAAGAATGTCCCATTTTGTAGCGGCCTCTCCAAGAACTTCTGAAAGTGAACCATTTGCAATTCTTCTAAGAAGTTCCATGTGAAAAAGCCTATCTCCAGCTGTGACAAAACCAAAGGCCCGCATGGCATCCATTTCACTTTTAGCTTCAATGTGAGGAATTCCATATTTATCTCTGTGTACTTCAACCGGAAGTTCCAGTCCTGGAAGATTCAAGCTCCCATGAGTTTTAGGAAGTCTGGCCTTAAAGGCTATTTGAGTAGGAAGAATGAGAGCGGCGAGAACAGCAAAAAAGATACCCATGATAATTCCAGTTTTTTTTATTTTCATAATCCGAAAAATTATGACACGAGCGAAGGGATAATTAAATTCATGATTCTGATAAGTTAATCTGAGTCTAAGTGTCTTGAAATGGCGTGTAATAAAGAATGAAACCTTTTTAAATCCAATTCGTATAAACTAAGCGAAAAGGAGATTGGGATGAAGTATCCGATCATATTACTCTGCTTGGTGTTGATGCAGTCCGCGCTTGGAATGAGTACTGAGGAGGCGAGACACCTCCAAAGGCGAACTGGGTTTCATGTAGATTCAAAGCTGACTAAGAAATTTGAATCAATGACCAGAGAACAGGCAGTCGATTTTCTTATGAGTCGAACCAGAACAACTCCCTTAACTCCCCAACCTAAATGGATTGAGCATTTTGAGTACATCTATGATGCCGCCATTAGAATGAAAAAAGGGCAGGGACAAAAAGCAGATATAAAAAAAATCAAACAGCGGACAGAGCAAATCATCGCTTTGTTTCCAAATATTCCAAAACCTCTGGTTTCAAAACTTAGAACAGCGATGGATGATGAAAAAAAGATTCGTCGAGTTTTGAATATGATTTCCAATCGGCTTCTTTCAAAGTCTCTTCAGGCCTGGTGGTTGGAAGAAATGCATAAGACAGAAAGTCCCCTGACTGAAAGAATGACTCTCTTTTGGCACAATCATTTCGCCACAAGTTTCAAAAAAGTGAAAGTTCTTCCTTGGATGTATAGTCAGAACCTTCTTTTAAGAAGACATGCCTTTGGAAGTTTTAAAGATCTTCTTAGAGATGTCTCTAAAGATGCCGCCATGCTTTTTTATCTGGATAGCAATAAAAACGTCAAAGGTGCACCAAATGAGAATTTTGCCAGAGAAGTGATGGAACTCTTCACACTAGGGGAAGGAAACTATTCAGAAAAAGATATCAAGGAAGCGGCAAGAGCGTTTACAGGATGGAATGTTGATCGACTGACTGGAGATTACGTTTTTAGACACAAGCAACATGATGAAGGCAACAAAACAATTCTAGGACAAACCGGAAAGTTCTATGGAGATGATGTTTTGAACATCATTCTCCAAAATAAAAAGACAGCTGAATTCATCACGAAGAAAATCTGGAAAGAATTCGTCTCTCCCGAACTTAATGAAGCAAAAATCAACGCTATTGCCACTACATTTTTTGAAAGTGGTTATGAAATTAAAACACTTATGAGAGAAGTTTTTATTAGTGATGAGTTTTATAAATCAAGTGGGCAACTGATCAAATCTCCTGTCGATCTTCTTGTTGGCACGATCAAAGAATTTGATATCGAGCCAGTTAATTATCTGCCTTATGCGATGATGGCTGGGAGACTTGGGATGGAGCTCTTTGATCCACCGAATGTCAAAGGATGGCCTGGTGGTGAGAAGTGGATCAACACTTCAACACTTCTCATTCGAAAAGATCTCATGACTAGACTCTTTAGGGTCGGGGAGAAAAAAGAGAAGGCCAATATGATGAATCCTATGCAGGCCATGGCCTCTATGTCGACATTGGATATGAAAGCAGTGATGAAAGATCGGACACGCTCTCAAATGTTGGAAGAAGTTCTGGTCTTGAAACCCGTTTCCGAAATTGAAGATAAGAAAAAAGATATCGCGTGGGCAAGACAAATCGTTCTCGATCCTGTCTATCAATTGAGGTGAGTGTGGAGACAAATATGAAAAGAAGAGATTTCCTTAAAACAACACTCTCATTGTCAGCCCTTTGTATGCTTCCTTTTCCGGTGATGGCCTTGGCGAAAGAAAAGAAAATCCTAATCTTGATTGAACTCAAAGGGGGGAATGATGGACTCAATACTTTGATTCCTTTTTCTGATCCTCTCTATACCAAACTGCGGCCCTCGATTGGAATCAAAGAATCAGAAGTTTTGAAACTAAACTCTAAACTTGGTTTTCATCCTTCCCTGAAATTTCTTCATCAATCCTTTAAAAGTAATCAATTGGCGATTCTTCAAGGAGTTGGCTACGCTAATCCGAACCTGTCGCATTTCAGGTCTATCGATATCTGGGAAACGGCAACGGAGAGTGAGGAATACTCGGATCAAGGTTGGCTTCAACAACTTTCATCGAAAATTGGTGATGGCAAAGAACTAGTGAAGGGAATCATAGTCGGAGACAATGCCTTTGGACCGTTTCGAGGAGCGACTTCAGAAGTTCTGGTAATGGATAACCCAAAAAGATTTTTAAGAAAAAATGCCAAACTCAATCTTTATGAAAATAAGCAAGTCCTCCCAAGTTTGAAACATATCCTCGACGTGGAAAATAGTCTTTCTAAAACCATAGAAGAACTTCGAACTAAGACTGAGAAAGTTGAGCTTCCTGAAATGAATGATCTTCCACAAGATCAAGTTGCTGGGATGATCAAAGCTTTGCTTTCTGTTTTAGCAGCGGGACATCACGTTCCTGTTTTTAAAATTTCAATTGGAGGATTTGATACTCATACAGAACAACTCAATCAACATGCCAGACTCTTGAGCGTTCTTGATCAAACCTTTCAATCCTTAGAGAAAGGGCTGAAGCAGATTGGTGTTTGGAAAGAATCCACTCTATTGACCTATAGTGAGTTCGGTCGAAGACCTGCTGAGAATGGCTCACGAGGGACAGATCATGGTACGGCCAATGTGCATTTTGCGATGGGAGGAACTGTTAGAGGAGGTCTCTATGGTAAGCAGCCGTCTCTTTCAAATTTAGATGGGGAAGGGAATATGAAGTTCACCACTGATTTTAAATCTATTTATTCTGAAGTTTGTCAGAAGATTTTCAAAATCAGTGATGCTGAAATTGTCAAAAAGAACAAAAAGCTTCCGGGTTTTCTCACTTAGTCTTATCTTCTTACGTAGACAAAGTCGCAGTAATCATAAGTTGAGGAGTCTCCACGACATAAGCTCATTGTATGAGATGTTGATTGTCGCATGTAAGTTGGATCGTCCCAGACTTCGTAGCTGACACTTTCAAGTCCCCATGGATTTTTACAAGTACCAATTAAATGTGGATATGCCTCAATGTACTCTCTTGTGAAATTATCTGCCAAGTAAGCATTATTGCAATCATAGTCTTGATACTTTTCTCCATTGTATGAAACTTGTGCAATAAACATCGCAGTCATTCCGTTTGTTCGGATACATTGATATTGTACAGCTCCATAGCAATATTTTGCAGATGCTTGAGAGATATTAAATAAGACAAAGAGAGTAATTAAAATTTTCATTTTTTAGCCTACCATTTTTTACAAAGAGTTTCGAATTCAGAAACTAGTCGTTCATACTCAGCTTGTTTTGCTCCTCTAAAAAACAAAGGCAAATGAGAGTAGGTACCGCCTCCTAGAAGAGAAATTTTGACTCCTTCACTTTCAACATAATTTATCTGACCAGAGTGTCTATTGGAGTTGATACGTTTTGTGAAATCTATGTCAGCAATGATGACACGTTTACCGTCAAAACCACCTGGTGCATATTGCAGTGAACGAATTTGCATTTTGCACGTATCTGGATAGGTATAGACGCTTCTTTCTTCCTCAGGATGATAGTAGTCGTGATCTAGAAGGTTGTATAAAATAGATATGGCGATTGGTTTTCTTTTAGCATACAAAGCTGCATAGGCATAATCGACAGTAACTCTAGTAACTTTTGAATCTCTGATCTTGAAATAGACTTGAACTTTTTCACCAGAGACTCTAACTTCACCTGTCTCTTCATTCTCTGCATAGTCTCCGTATTTTCTTTTCAGTTGAAACTTTCGAAGATCAAAGTCTTCAGTAAAACTTGGAAAATTAAGCGCCCTGCCTTGAAAATCAAGAAAGCTTAGTTTTTTAGCAACAAATGTATCAGCCGTACATTCAGCATAAGAGATCCCACCCTGAAAGGTTAGTCTGATTGTATCGCCATTAACTTGATCATCTTCAAGTTGCCAAAGATCGATAAGTTTATCACAACTAATTTGACCACTGAGTCCTGCATATTTTTGATCAATAAGACTGGCAGATGAAGCAGATGTTGAATAAACAAAAAGACTGAGTAATAAGACAAAGGTTTGTTTCATTATATCTCCAAGCTGAATAAAAAATATTTGCGGAAAATACTAATGAAGACACTTTATGTCAATTTATGGAGAGACTTTTACCTTCGAGATTTTAGATACTTAACCTTAAAAAAGCGGAAGTCCCTTGATTGGCTTCCAAGTTAAAAGAGAGATTACTGAAAGGACATTGGAGTCGGTGCGGGTTTTGAAAACACCTGGACCGGCCAAGATCTCCCAACCTTCTTTGAATCTATACTGATTGAAATAGTACTGCATGTTCGATTCTTGCTTGGTGTTTCGCATTTCATTGAACTGACCAAGATATCCCATCATCCATTTTTCACTTAACTTATAACCAGCGATAAAAGTCTTTTGAAAAAGAGTGTCGCTTCCTGGACTTGAAATCAATGAAGAGAGTTCGTCAGCATATTGTCTGCCTGGGTGATGCTCATCGAGTTCTGAACGATTCCATTTAAAATCGGCCATAAATAGGATTGGACCTCCACCTAGAGCAAGCCTTGCTCCGTAATAATCTCTTTTGACTTTGGTATCGCAAACAATCGCCACACAATCAAAAGTTGGAAGTTTATCGTAATCCCTTTCGGTATAAGACTTTCCTGCATAGAGATTAAGAATAGAAATGGGGTTGATGTCGATCTGTGCTTGGGCCATGTGAACGACGAATGCTGTTTGAGCGGTAACAGATGGTCTTACATAACCATAAAGGACTTTATCATCTTTTTTCCACACAGGGAGAGAGTATCCCCCTGTGGCATTGATAAAAAAAGCGGTCGGATAACTTCGTGCGAGTTGTGTAGCTTTTAGATCCCACTCAGCTCTGAGTGAGAGGGGTAGAAGCGCTATCAACAGAATCAGTACTTTCATAAGTCATCCCTTCATAATTGAACTGGCTGTAAAACTTGAAGGCAAAGGCCAATGAGACCGCACTCAAGATATGCCAAGTGGCGTGACCTTGGAAGAAGTGGTTGTGAGGATTACACATGGTTCTCGTCACATCCAAAACTGAGAAAGTCGCGGCCGATACGATAAAAAAGATACTGCTATAAAAGTACTTGTACTGTGTTCCCTTTTCAAGCTTTCTAAGTCTAAGTTCCGAGAAAATAAGAAAGAGAGCTTGTACAAGAACAATACTTTGGATCGGAATGTATTTCAGATAGAAAAGGATCACGAGTCCACCAAACAGGGCATTAAAAGCAAAATAGAACGGCCAAATCCCTTTTTGAGTAATTTTCCCCATGCGTCGAAGGTTCAGAGCAATAAAAAGTCCAATCATCAGGAACATTCCAAGAAAATCGAACCACTGTGTAAAGAAGTTATAGGAAGCGTGATAGATGAAACTGAAAAGTCCCATTAAAAAGAAGGCCGGAACAAAGCTTTTGAGAGTCTTGTCTTCCATGTTTCTTGTTTGTCTCCAAACCCATATGGTTAGTGCTAGATATACAAGATTCGACCATGTATTGGCCGGTTCAGTGATCACAGAACACATACTGGCTTCACACCACTTCACATTAGGTGGCGCGATTTTAGAAATTTCATACCACGGGCAGTGGGGAGCTAACATGGGAACATTGTAATTCATAGTGACCTCGAGTTTCTTTCTACAGCTTTGGTTATTGTTTTAAGTGCTTGAGTGGTTCCTGCACTCATATTTTCAAATACATTTTCTTCAACAAAATCTCTGACGAGAAACCAATGTGAAGTTTTGGATTCATAGCGATATTCTACTTTCGTTTTCTTGTCTGAAAGTTTGATTAAACGGTAAGTGCCTTTTATAAAATCAAAAGCTGAGCTCACGCGAGTGGGGTCTTTCAAAACCTTGTTGATTATTTTTGGATTGACCATTTCATGAGAGATGATCATTTCATTGTCAGAAGTCTTTTTCTTGATGACATCATAGTGAGCAAAAGAGCCGCGGTTATAAACGTTTCTCCATACCAAATAGGAAGGAGTGAGGTCATCCGTTTTGAGAATATCTTTATTGAATTCTTGAATTTTGACTGCTTCAACTAGATTCTTGTTGAAGTAGAGACACTTGTCTTCCCACTTCATCATCTTGCGTTTAGAGCGATACTCGTTGTTGCATTTCTCATCGAAATTTTCGATTCCCTTGGCCACTGATTCAAGATCGGCTTCATAAGTCATTTCTACTTCTGCAGTAAAAACTTTGGTTTCTCCCTCCCAATAAGAAGAGAGGCGGACATCTCCAATGGTCCTCTTTGTTTGGGCAAAACAATTGAAGGAGATCATTGTAAAAAGAACAAAGATTTTCATTGTTGATATCCGTCCTCTCCTTTAGGAGTGAAAAGGTTGTCGAGAGCGTCTTTGACAAGAGTTTCACGATCCTTATCATCAGTGATAGCGGCCATCATCCCGTACATCGGGGCCATCTTCTCGGGACGAGAGTCGCCAGCACCAATATTTTTACCTTCTTTTTGAACAAGTTTACTGACCATGTTTTTTGGAAGTGTTTTAAGCATTCCCTTGGCCATAGATGTTTTTATTCCTGAAATTTTACTTCCAAGACCTCTGGCCTCGGCCACAGCTCTACGAAGATCTTCAAAAAACTCATCAATTGATCCAGCGTGTGCAGCAGTAATGGTGAGGTGAAGACCATTTGGAAATTGTTGCATGTCCATGTGCCAACCACGTTTGGCCATGGAATCACCAACTTGAAAGACATCAATTTCATCAGAAACCAGACACAGAACTGACATGTCTGGATCACCAGCTATTTGAATGCCTTGGATGTCTTCAATGCGCTTAATGAATTCAGCAGTCGTATCACGAATTCCTCCGATCAGTTTCATATATCCTTCTTCACCGAGATAATTCATGATCGCCCAAGCCGCAGCGATAGCTCCCCCCGGCCTCGTTCCAAGAACTGCAGGGGAACCGTACATTCCACCTGGCCAATCAGTTGTGACATAAAACTGATGACGTCTGAGCTCTTTATTTTTGTAAAGAACAACGGAGGCGCCCTTGGCGGCATAGCCATATTTATGGAGATCAACTGAAATTGAGGTCACACCGTCAACGGCGAAATCAAAACCTGGAAGTTTACTACCTAGTTTTCGATAAAAAGGAAGTACGATTCCGCCAACACAAGCATCAACGTGCATTAAAATTCCATTTTGTTTGGCCAGACTTGCAATCTCTTCAATCGGATCAATGACTCCTTGAGGATAAGATGGAGCAGAACCAACTAGAAGGATCGTATTTTTGTTCACGGCTTCTCTCATCGCTTGAACGTCCGCGCGATAATCACCCCGTGTTGGGATAGTAATAATCTTCACTCCGAAATAGTGACCAGCTTTATTAAAAGCAGGGTGAGCTGTAATTGGCATGATAAGTTCAGGCTCGGTTATCTCTGGCTTGTTAACTTTTGCCCATTCTCTTGCCGTTTTAATGGCCATCAAAATGGATTCAGTTCCACCACTGGTCATTGTACCGGCGGCAATATCTCCAGATGGCTGGTTTTCACCATTCAGTAGTTTTGATGTCATTGCAACAACTTCATTTTCAAACTTTTTTAGGCTTGGAAAAGCTGAAGGATTGAGTCCGTTCTCTGAAAAGAACATACAGTAGGCATCTTTGATGACATTAGAGATTTCTTCGCCTCCATGAAAGACCAGACTGAAGGCCTTTCCTTCTTTCCATTTGATGTCGTTCTTTCTGACTTCTTCCATCTTGGAAAAAAGGGTATCCCTGGACATTCCTCTTGTCGGGAGTTCTTTGGTCTTGTTCATTTGGCTCCTCCAATTCTCATAGCACTGACTGGATTTTGTTCACTCATATCTGGCAAATCATCTTCGTTGATATTTCCATAATCTGGAAATTCATCACCTGATGGTTTCGGGGCAAACATTTTAAGTACGGCCGCTACAGTATTTCTATCGCAATATATATCTTTCTTCTTTCCAAATACGTGAAAGAGAATCAATTGTACGGCTGACGGATGCTGTTTCTTTTTGATGACATAAAGAAAAACAGATTTAAGAAGTTTGCTGGTCGGTTTGAGGTTGGCTTCTTCTGCCAGAATATTTTTTAAAACTTCAAATGTTTCATCAAGCTCTTTCCGATCGATAATGTGATCATTGTTTTTATCATAGCGAAGGAATAGACCTTCTCCGTTGGACATACTCGTCAACATTCTTGAAAGATCTGTTTTTGTAACAGGAACTTGTGGATCTGGATTGATTCGCGCCATCTTCTCAGCATCTTCAAGAAACTTTTGAGAGACAGACCAATCAGCATTTTTAAAATAATGATAGAAATTTGGAAAATAAGCATCCTTCTTCATATCAAAGAAGAGAGTTGGAAAAAAGTTTTCCCTATAACAAGTCACTTCAAAATTAAAAAGATCATCGGTTTGGCAGTATTTTCTAAGTTCCTCAAATATCTCTCGACCAATGGTATTGGCACCAATGATGGTTGGTAGGTAGGAAACGATTTCATCCATTTGGAGAAGGTTATCTCCATTGGAGAGATGTTGAAAAAGATCTGAACCGAGCATTAATTCTCTGACAAGACGATCGAGATCATCAGGCCACATATCAAATTCTTCAAGTGCACCTTTATAACCAATGATCACTTTTCTGATGTTTTCCTTATCGATTGACCAGCGGCCATCAGCAGTTCGATGTGTTCGATAAGTTTGGAACAATTTGTTGCCTCCATAGCGGAGAATCGCTTGGAGAATGTATCCCCATCTTGTTCTTCGATACTGATGACTGAACAGAATCAGGTTGTTATCCTCGGGAAAAGTTCGATATTTTTTGGTGACAAACATGAAGTCTTCCCAAAGTTCGATCAATCTTGGAGTTGGGATAATGTCTAGTTCCGGAGAATCTGGAAAGGTGAGAGATTCGATGACTTTGTCACGTTCAAGTTCATCTTCATGATAATCCCAGGCAAAGGTAAAAAAGAAAAGAGATTCAAGAGCTCCAGCTCCCATTTGAAGCATCACCTGAGTATCTTCAAGAGTATAGTAATTTGAGTCACCGCCAATGATGTCTTTTTTGAAAAGTTTGAGGCTGTCTCCAACATTTTTCCAATTGTAATCTGGAAGAAATCTTTGAAGAAGGTCCAGAAGTTCTTCATTATCGACAATGACTTCAGTCTTGTGTCCTTCCATCAACATATTCTCCAGATCGTGAATATTTGTCAGAAGATACTTATAAAATTTCCAATCTAATTCAAAGTGATGTCGTTTGACTTCAGTGAAATCAAACCAGGACTTGACGATGGTTGGGGCCTTGGCAATCAATTGCTCGATCTCAACTGCTCCGATAACGTTTCTGTCTCCCCCTAGAAAGAGTCTTTTGAGAAATAACATGCTTTTAATGAGATCGATATTGAATCGATCATCGGGAATTCCTGCTGTGACTTTGATTCTTTGTAGAAAGCTTATGACATCAAGGTATTGACCATTGTCCGGGCGTTCTTTGATGATGTTGCTTATCTTTATAGAGAGTTCATTCAAGTTTGACAGTAGTACATCTCGATAGTTCCAATACCCATTTTCTTTAATTTGAAGAAGAACCTTTTTCAATTGATGACCATGTTGATTAACGGCCCGGATTAGATCCATAAATGGTTTGATGTTATTGACATGAAGGGAATCTGGTTGGTCACGAAGAACGAGCGCGTTGACTTCAAAAATTAGCCCCAAAAAATCTGTAATGAGTTGTGGCTCTATATTCATAAAGCGCAGGATAAAAGTTTGGAGCTCTTCCTGTTTGATAATTTCCTGATTTTGTCGTCGAACAAATTTGGCAAACTTATCTAGGTTCCCTTCAAGGCAATTGATCTCTTTTGAAACATCGCGATCAAGAATTTGTTTGAGCGCATCAGTGTCTACTGGACAGACGCTCTCCATGTTTTCGATATCGATGTATTCGCTATCAGGACTTTGGTCATCAATAAGGCCACATCCTTGGCACAGAATTCCCAACATCAAAACGAAAAGGAGACAGAGTCCCTTCAATAATTGAGATTTGAGTTGAGTGAGTTGAATCATCTTCATGATGAGTTTTTCTCCGTTCGAGTCTTTCGGGATTGCTGTACGCGCAAAGTCTCTGACGTACAGTATT
>SBGE01000090.1 GCA_006226755.1 Deltaproteobacteria bacterium
AAGAATAGAGTTCCAGCAAATATACTAGGAACTTGTAGAAATATTGTTTCATCTATTTTTGGAGACAGTTCCGCTGCGAGAGGGACGGCAATTTATGAAGCTTCTTTAAAAGAAGGTGATGATCTTGTTAATGGCTATGATGAGATCATAAAAGAATCAGATATGTTTGATTTATGGAGGAAGGCCAAAGGTGAAGCCAACACAATCAATGAAGGAACTTTGAAGTATCTGGATGCACCTCTGGAAGACAATCATCCTAAACGAGTAGCTGAACTCAACTCCACTCAAAGAAATCGAATTTATCAAGCTGTTGATAATCATCCAGTCGCCAGTCAGTGTCATCTTAGACAATACGACCCACAAGGAAATATGGGATTTTGCTTTGGGCGTGCCATGACTGCACACCTTGAACTCCTAAACTCAGGTGTTCAAAAAGATAAAATCAGAAAACTTTGGGCCGTCGGATCTTTTCAAGCGGGTGGGAACAACTGGCGTTATCACGTAACGACAATCGTTAAGGGCGATGATGGACAATGGTGGGCCATTGATCCAATCTTTGGATACCCAGTTTCAGCAAAAGATTGGTATCGTAAGATGAAAGGCTTCGATGTCGGTGGCGACATGATTCTTTTCACCAGTGAAGCCAAAAGATTTGGACCTTCAAGTCCGGATCAATACAATCGTCCGCATCTCAATCTCGATGCCTACAATAATTACTTCAATGATCTACTGAAAAGTTACCGTGAGAATAACGGACCTTTTAATGGTGAAGTATTCACCAAGCCAGACGTAGCCTGGATTGGAGAGCTCTTCAAAAATGCAATAGCTAGATTTTAATTAAGGTCTACTTGAGATCTCGATGGGAATAACATCGAGATCTATTCTTCTTTTGATCCAACCAATAGTTCAGTCAAAGTATTTCTAAAGCTAACCAACTCTGAGTTATTTATATTTTCTTCTTTATATTCGAATTGACAGCCAAAATCTGCAAACGTGTCGCAAGTGTGCATGACATTTCCACGACAAACTGTATTTTCATGAGTATTTAAAAACTTGGCCGTTCTTGCCAACAAGTCTTCTAGTTCTTGTCTATCAATAGTTCCGCCATAGGTACTTCGAATTCTCCAAAGAGAGCTATTCAAATTCAAGTCTTGAACCAATTTATTTCTCTCTTCAATATAAGAGTTCTCGCACCATGGAACGGCAATGCCACTTCCATGGTTTTCCTTGTTGCCTTTTGAGCCACAAGCAGTCAGAAGAATAAATGGAATAAGAATGAGTAACTTTTTCATCTTAATCCAGAGTTGTCGCCCAAACGTCTGCCCATCTTTCCATAAAAGAACCACTGTGACCTGATATGGCATAGCTTAAAAGAACCATTGGAAGATACATCGGTCCAAGCAGTGCTGATTGTTTGGCATGTCCAGCTTCGTGTCCCGAAGCAAAGTAATAACCTGAGTGATTATCCAATTCGAAAAGTCCAAGACTCATTTTTCCAGGAATTGGACCCATTCCACTAACGTCGACATAAATTTGCTGCTCAGACGCTGAAATGGCAAATGTTGGAAAATCAACATAACGAGTGAATGGAGAAATAATCATGGTCCCAAGAACAGCACCAAGTCCAATTGCAGTGTTTACCATTCCCCAAGTAAGGTTTCCAATAATAACTAGAGCATCCATCAAGAAGCTATCTTTATTGGTATTGTTTGGATCATAAAGAAAGCTTAAACCTGCTAGTTTTTGTTCATATTCAGATTTTAATTCTTCATATTTTGATTTTTGCTCATCATCCATATCATCATGCATATGTTGGAACTGCTCTTGTTTTCCACTTTCTCTTTTGGCCACTCTGTTTAGATGTCTTCCCAAATTTTCGTTTACAAAATCAGGAGAAACATTATGCTCTTTAAGCTTTGACAACTTCCACAATGTCTTTTCCATATCTCTTTGAATAACTTTGGTCACACCAACCAAAGTCAGATACTTATCTAGAACCTTATCTCTGAATATCTGGATGGTGTCATTCTTATCAAATTCTTTTCTTAAAGATGCTAGAGAGAGTGGCATAACAGCAAGCATATGCTTGTCATTAAGTTCTCTCATGTATTGAAGAGTGAAGAAAATCAATGATTCATTAATAGCAAGATCTCTTGGAGAAAGTGCCATCTTACCTTCAAAAATCATATCGTGATTTCTTTGACCCAATAGCTGAATGATATCAAGAAGAGCTTTTTGTCTGGCTTCAATTTTCTTTGACCAAGCTTCAAGTATTTCCGTGTTCTTTTCTACGAAAACTTCAGATTCCTTTACGACTTCAGTCATACGCCCTTCAAGCTTAGGACGATGATTTAAAACTTCTTTTGATTTCTCAATAGCATTTTGAATTTGTAGACCTATTTGGTACTGATCTTGTCTGATCGTAGACTCATCATCTTTTTTAATGGCCTTCAATAGTCTATTGAAGTCTTTATCGATATGGCTTGTTTTGACGTAGTTACAAGCTGTCATCTGAAACATGATGAGACAGATAAAAAGTACGTTTAAATACTTCATGATTCCCCCGAATTAATGATTCAAAGTGTTCTACCAGAATTGAGACCTCAATGGGGAAAACGGGAAATGTTTACAGACGACCTAAGGCACTGGAATTATTCGGGTTTCATCTATACCAAGGCCATTTCAAAACCAGGAGGAAGGCCATCCATGATTTCATCCCTATCGCGTACATCTTTGTCGACAACTTGATAGAGCGTCATCGGAGTTTCAAAATGGATAAACCCCTTCAGTGCAGGTAGAAGTGGGTCTTGAGTGGGAAAATCGGTATAGGCCAACATGTGAGAGTTTTTCACTTCATCAAAACGATGTAGTTCTAGAATTAACTGCCTAAAGACCTGTTGCCTTTCTTTTCGATCAAGACTTTCTTCAATCGTCAAAAGAGTCATGTATTGAACTTTCAGCTCTTCCTCTACTTTTGGAATTTTAGTAAATGGAGCCAAGAACTTAAGTTGTTTTTCTTGTGATTTAGGTAGAGCTTCAACCACAATTTTTTTAGCAGGGCTTGGTGTCCATAGTCCTGTAACAGCTAAAAGATTGCCACCCTTTTCAACAATAATCATATTGGACATATCAAAATGATTCCAATTCTTGAGCCTGTAATCCAATTCATTGTGAACTTTATTGAATGAAAATCCAAATGAACGATGGTGATGATTTCTTTCCAAAAAAAGATTAATTGATTCTTTATCAACTTCGTGGGCACGTCTCACGATATAAGAATGCTTCCTCAAACCAAGGAAAGGTGTTTTCATCAAAATGTTGACCATTTGATAGGGAGCTTTTGGAATGTATTTATAAGGAAGACGATCATTATGAACCAGAGCTTTAACGGCCTGAACATTCTCATCAATAATTGCAGTGAGAAGGTATTTACAATGATGAAACTCTTCAATGTTATAAATATTGGCCATAAGATCGCCGTAAAACTTTCTCCAGAGAATGGCGAGTCGTTTATCAAATTTGACTCTTAAATCTCCAAGATAGCCGACGTGAACATTCTCTCCATGAACCATTCCTGGACGAATCACGAGTGTTCCGACTCCCATGACTTGATTCTCTTTTTCTGCATAGAAAACAAAATAGTCTTTTGATTGGTAATCAAGAAACTTGAAAAAATCCGGAGCTCTCTCATATCGAAGTTGGAGACCAGTCCCTTTCATTGGTGTTTCATCAAAAAACTTCAAGATCTTGTCATTGACTGATCTATTGGCAATTTTCACTTCTGGATATTTTTCTAGCAAGTCAGCGAGTTTCATCAAATCCAAAACTCCACTTCTTTTTTAGTTTCAAATGTCCAAAGTTTATCGTCTCCAAGTTGACCATATCTTCTCAAACGTTCTATTTGAATATGGAGTTCATCAGCAGGTGTTGAGCGATAAGTTCGATGAGAATCAACAGCGAGAGAACCACCTTGATTAATCATGATGTCTACATCCTGATTGATCACTTCTCGAGTGTAGTAGCTGATAATCGGTTTGATCAAACTGCCAAACATATTCACCTTATAGGCGATATAAGTATAGACTCTTGAATTCAACGTCCCAACCGGAGAGACTTGCGAATTGATGATGAACCCATTGTCTCCAAACCAATAATCGACACTTGTGAGATTTGGATAGATAAATTTGTCAGTATGCTTCATGGGGTGCCCCCCTGGGTTCAAAAGCATTTTGGCCGCCCATGAAAATTCATCATCTTCCTGATTGTAAGTACAAAGAACTGTTCCATCCTTAGTTTCTACTGTCATGGGAACCTTTTGATCTTTCTTATCTCTAAACCAGCCTTTATGAACAAAGACAGTATGGGGAACATCCATGAAGTTTTCAGCAAGATCGGTCACTTCTCCAGTGAAGTCAGTTACCATAAAATAATGATGCCAACCTTTCTGTCCATAATTCGGGAAGCGCCAAGGAGGAAGTTCGGTCGTAGGCTCACCTTCTCCCATCCATGCCCAAATTGCTCCATCCTGTTCATAGCAAGGGATAGCTTTTAAGCAAAGTTTTCTCTCAACTTGAGAATCTGGTCCTTCAGATGGGATATGCTCAACTTGGCCGCTTCGATTGTACTCCCAACCATGATAGGGACAACAAACGCGCCCTTCCTTTATCCATCCCCCCATTGAAATGAAAGTATGTCTGTGCAAGCAACGATCTGGCAGGATGGCCGGCTTCCCTGTTTCATCGCGCCAGATAACGTAAGGAGTATCATACAAAGTTCGCTGAATTGGTTTTTCTCTTCCCAATTCTTCGGTTAGGCAAATCACATACCAATTATTTGCAATGTGACCATCGCGTTCACGAAGAGATTTTTGTTGTTCTGTCACAGCACGACTCCTTCAAGCTGTTTTCTTTCTATTTTGCTCAGTATTTCCAATTTAACATCACCTTTGATCATTCCTTTTTTCATAGCCAGTTCTTGATAGAACTTAAAACCATCTTTCTCATGAATGACTTTGGAATGATCGAGCTGACCGAGGTCTCTAGCCAGATTGTAATGAAAATTCTTTTTTAATTCTTTTTCAAGGAAGGCTTCTAGATCATCTCTCACAACTTTCCCCTCGCCTTCAACAATGCATAAATAGAATGGTTTCTGATCTAGGTCTTCTACACCCAAGAGAGAAACTCCTTTTATCAACGAAAATTTCTTTTCCATATTGTTGAAAATGGCCTCAACTAATTCTGGAGACATTTTTTCTCCCACCAAATCAACATCATTCATTCGCCCCTTGAAAGTCAGGCAAGGCAGGCCATCCATAAAATTAGTCACTTCCAAACGATCTTTCATTCGGTAACGAAAAAAACCAGACCCAGTAGAAACCAATGGTGATACCATTTGATTTTTTTCCAGTTCCCAAGATGGAAGAATCTTTCCTGTTTCAAGGCATTCAAACTCATAGAAATGGCTCTTATAGGCCAGTACATATTCACTCTGAAAAGGAATTGTCACAACCGCTTCTGTGGCAAACAATCCTTTCCCTTGGAATGAAGCATTGGGAAAAAAGTTTTTCAACTTATTGGCCCATGCCTCAGACGAGGCAGTATCCCAACTTGAAACAAGTCCCATATTAGGCCAAATAATCTGTAAAAAATCAGAAGTTAATTCTCCATCCCAATGACGTAGTATCCGAGCAGCAGATTTGCTTTTGGGACAATCGACTTTATCGAGAAGATTTTGATGATCTCCCCACTTCCCTTTCTCGAGTATTCGAATCAGTTCATGTCGATATTTATAAAGATCTTCTAATAAATTTAATGCAAACGTTGGAGACCATACAAAAAGCATAGTTAGATCTCGACATGAACAAAGATAGGCCAATGTCGCCAACTGTGCCGCGGCTGCTGTCTTCGCGTGACTGATGGAATTTGGAGATGCCATTGTTAAGCGCATGATCATCTGTTGCCACCAACCAAATACATTCAAATCATCCAGATCGGATAGTTTCTCTCTTAGTTCATCAGGCATCCAAGAAAGAGACCAATAATGTTTGCCCTTAATGATCGCGGGATAAGTTTCATACAAATCACCAATCCATGGACCGATCGCCATATCAAATTCGGTCGTCAATTCTTTGGAGTACGGTATCCACTTTCTTCCACTTGTCGATCCACTAGTGGGTTGATAACGATTACACTCAAGACATAGGACTGGTTTCTTCGAAACCATCTGGTTCTCAACATCCATGTGATAGTCTTCATAAGTTGAAGCCTGAAGTGTTTCAGCAAATTTTTTATACGACCACTCGGAAGAAATCTTATGAACTTTTCCCCATCCAGTTTGTTCTGATTGAGTGAGAAGTTTTCGAAGTTGTTTTTGTTGGAAATCTTTGAAAGCAGACATGTCCTGCTTAAAAGCAAGATACCTTTTTCGGTAGTACCGATTGATCAATTGGTGCGAAAGGTTTGATAAAACATTCATAAGTCTATGAAATTATTTTACCAAAAGCATCTTTAGTATTCGTTAGGGAGCTTTTTCCGGAGTAAAACCCTCGGATAGATTACGGTCTTAAGAATTCCCCATGCAAGAACGTGGCATTTGAACCGGCCTGTGCCGTAGCTGTACCAGAATTGGTCTGAAAACGACAATCTATATAGTCTGTCGTACCATTGAAATAGATTATAGTGTTTACATGGATGGTCTGGCTAAATCCAGCTGCGTAATTAATCAATTGATAACTGGTCTTCCCTTGAGCTCCATTTTTAAAAATACTTGTGTATAAAGTAAATGCTCCGGTACCAGTCATATTAATATGTACACTACAACCAATTTTGTAATAACCGGCCTGAGTAGGTTTGAACCACTGATTAGTTGTATCGTAAAAACCATCACTATCAAATTCAACTGTATTAATAGGAATCTTGGTCCAAGTTCCAATTCCAGGAGTCGACTGGTTAGCAGATGGATATGCCTGAAAAATAGCAGGCGATGCTGCCGCTGTCGTTTGTGTTGAGCCATCTGGAAACTTAATTCCTCCACTGGTTGATTCAATTGTACCAACAACGGTTAGTTCACTTGCAGGAGTTCTTGTTCCAACCCCAACTTTTCCAGAGTTTGTTATTGTCATCCCTTTATCGCCGGATGCTGCCCAACCATGTCCATTAGAAACTGGAAACTCATATCCAAGAGCTCCATATGTTCCCTCAAACGCTCCACCTGCTGGAGCTGTAGAGGAATCCCAAGCAATTGCAGTTGTACTTGTAGAAGTAAGCGGAGTAAAAACTACACTTGAGTCGTACTCAATTGTTACGTACCCGGTACCCCCACCAACTCCGCCTGTTGCGTTTCGAATTCTTAAATAATAATCGCCATTTGAAACTAGTTGATTGGCCCTTTTTATTTCAACTTCATATTTTGAATCACCCTGCCAGGCACTTGATCCTGCTTGAGGAGGAAGTCTTAACCATCCATCATTAGTAGCAGCTTGGGTGTATGCGGTTAAATAAACTTCATACAGATGAGCATCAATTGTGCTTGAGCTATGCACATCAAATCTAATTTTAATCCATGTGCCCCTACTGTTATTCGTCAACTTTCCGATGGCTACAGTATCATTGAGAACTGTTGAAAGAGATCTCGTTAAAGTTTCTCTGACTTCTCCGGCTGCTTTAATAGAACCGTTAACTTCAAAAGTCTTTGATGGTGTTGTTGTTCCGATCCCGACTTTACCATCATTTTTTATTCGGACAGCTTCTGTATTATTGGTCAAAAAGACCATATCATCATTTTCTTTAAGGTTGAACTCAGCTCGATTGAACACCTGTGCAATATTTAACCCGTCACCAGTTTGATTACTTCCAGTTGATGAATGAATAAATGAAATATCTGATCGTGTTGAAGATGAATTTACGACTATACCGTTGGTGCTCCATGAAGAGGGATTAGCTCCAATAAAGATGGGCCCAGCCCCAACATGAAGATTTGCCATAGGAGAAGCTACACCAATGCCCACTTTTCCGCCGGAGTAATTTATGCCACCAGTTGCATTATCCCATAGACCACTACCTGTTGAGAGGTCGTTACAATTTGCTCCATTTTCATCACAGATTTCCGTTGCTCTAATTGTTCCGTTTACATCAAGTTTTGAGGCAGGAGAGCTTTTCCCAATACCAACATTACCATTACCTTGAACAGTGAAGTAAGATGTACTAGTTCCGTAATCACCAATATGAAATTTATCTTGAGCGGAACCTGCATCAAAATCATCCGTAGGAACAATCCACATTTGACCTGCATTATCTACAGTTTCATCTATGATGATGGTAGCGGGATCATTCTTACTTGCTCCTGTATGTCTTAGAGTTAATGAAACTGGCGCATCATCTTCAACATGTAATTGAGAAGAAGGTGCAGATGTACCAATACCTACTTTTCCATTATTTTCTACTCTAAATAAAGTATTTGCAGTCGTTCCTCCGTCTGGAGTTGTTCTTACCCACATGGCTGCAGCGTTTGTTGGTACGGCCTCTGAAGTTTGAATAACTGCGCCATATTGAGTTGATGAATTAGCAGTTATTCCATATCCAGAACCGATTGAGTCTCCAATTGCAAGCTTACTTAAGGGGTCAGTATTTCCAATCCCCACATTACCATTGCTAGTGATTCTCATTTTTTCTGAAAGTGCGTTATCTTGAGCTGTATTAAAACTCATATAACTGTCTCTATCTGTCGTATTATTTGTCTGGTTTTTATCCCATCTCACTCCAATTTCACCAGCTGAGCTAAAGCTTGAGTCTGAGAATCCTTCTAATAAAAATCCATAAGAAATTCCAAAATCAGCAAGTGGTGCAACAGCATCTGCTCTTTTTCTAACAATAGAGACTCCCCAAGGAGCAGAATTGTCATTCGACTCATTTTCAAACTGCCCAAGACCAACAACATTTAACTTCGCATAAGGCGTATTGGTACCAATTCCAACATTTCCATCATTTTTTAAATAAAGTTGTGAAACATTGTTCTGAGCAAAGTCCATATTGAAGTTATTTACTCCCGCTTGAGTCATTTTCACATAACCTGCGGCAGTATTAGTCATAAGTTTTAAGATATCTTGTCCATCAGAAGAAGAGTAAGCATTAATCAATGCAGTATTATTAGCAGAACTTGTTCTTCCGTTATTTTGTCCAATAGCTAGTTTTGTTCCTCGATACTCTAATGATCTACCCGCATCAGTATTGTCCTGCATGCGAATCATACCTGGTTCTATTCTAACGGCATTTGTAATCGAGTTACCAATGTGGGTTTCCATATTATCTTTAACTCTCAAGGGAGAATACCAAGTAGCACCATCATGATAGCTGAGCATAAAGTCATTTAGATCGGCACCCGCAGCATGTCTGAGTTGCCATTTTTTATCGATAGCCTCATCAGACTCTAATTCGACTGCAGAGAAGTTGGAACCATCACTAATACCTTCAATTTTTAGATAACCAGCATCTCCTGGAGGTTTAATGTGAACGTATGTATCGGGTGTCGGATTTAAAATACCAACTTTCCCATTATCGAATTTAAGATATGAAGAATATGATGGGCCGGCTGAATTATCTTTAAAAACAAAATCTAAGGTACCACCATCAAAATTCATAATAAATGCATCTAATGGGTCGGTACCATCGGATTCAAAAATATTTAACTGATTGGCAGGTCTTCTGAGATTAACTTCACCCTGGAGTTCTATGTCTGGGTCAGTTGTCGTGTTACCTATAGTTACTTTTTCAGTTGTATTAGTCGTGTCGACATTTATGTATTCATTAGTTCCTTGTTTTACGACAAAGTTATTAGCGGTATTATCTACCATATTAAATGTTGCAGTTGGTGATCCACCTGACACTTGTGTTACTTCGAATTTAGAAGTTGTAGGAACCGATCCTATTCCAAAGTCTCCATCATTAGTTAGAGTAGCTTTTGTGGTCCCACCTGTATTAAATTTAATTTGGCCCGTACTATTAGAATCAGTATCTGCAGAAATAACCATATCAACGGGATTATCTGCAGATGCTGATGAAATATTTGTTAAAGCAGACCCATCTCCAGAAAAAGCCGTCGCAGTCACTGTTCCAACAACCTGTAAGGCAGATGAAGGTGAACTTGTTCCAACTCCTAGTTTGGATTCAATAAATTGTTCACGAACAGAATAAACATCACCAGCTGAGCTTGCGACTTCTTCTGCTTGTCCACTAATATCTACGAATTGGATTGTAGGATATCCAACTTCGACATTAAGTTTGATGAATCTCACTCGCAAGTTTTTAACAGTACTATTGCTTGCAACACCAAATTCGTATCCATAACTACCAGAGCCAGCATCTTGGGATTGTCGTACATACAAATCATAACCTGTGGTTGATTCACCATGTCCCCTACCATTTGTATGAGGAATCATTCTTCTCCAACTAGTGCCACCTAATTGAGCAAATCCCCCTTGGAACAAATATAAACCGGTACCAGAATTTCCAGATGTGGCTGAAGAAATCTGAACCATAATACTTACGGTTCCTTCTGTATTGTGAAACCTTGCTAATGGCTTAAGATTGCCAACACTAGGTGATGCTGCAAACTCATAAGTTTTGATAGCTCGACCGCCATCGATGAATCGATATCCAACAGCACTAGTAGATCCATCAGCATTTACAGCAAGTCCGGTACTTCCACCATTTCCAATAAGCTGGTTTGTTCCAAGGTTTAAGTTTTGAGTAGCAGTATGGTTACCTAGGTTGTCTGTAGTATCTATATCGTTTGCACAAACCCATCGACCAGATCCATCCAATTTCAAGACTTGATTTAGTCCACATGCAGTGCCTGCTGGAGCATAGGTAAAATAATTCCCAGCTCCACTTGTAATCTTCTGGACACCTACTCCCACAACTTTTGCGTCTGTTACACCAGCATCCTTCACTCTAACTTTGTTTGTCACACCATCAATTTCAAGAGTAGAGCCATCCACATCAACACTAAGATTGGCATCTCCAGTTGCGGCACCACCAGTTAGTCCTGAACCAGTGGCTGTATTTACAGAAGTGATATCACCTGTTGTTGCACTCATCGCCGACAAACAGTTCCCACCTGAAATACATACATCATTAGTTGCAGTAACTTGAATTTTTCCATCGACTTCTAGTTTCTCAACAGGTGCAGCGACTCCAATACCAACGTTTCCGTCGAAAAGAACATTTTTATCACCAAGGAATCTAACAACTGACTGATCCGAAGAGTTTCTGATCGTAAAGACATCACTCACCGTACTCCCAGAAAGTCTTAAAAAACCTGTTCCTCCTGCGCCTTGAGGTGTCAGATCAATCATGAAGCCACCTTCTGAGCGAATGTTCGCTTTTGTAGATGCCCCCCTCTTCAAGGAAATCCAAGTCTGAGCAAGGTCAGAATGATAAATATCGATTTGATTAGCTGCTGCTGTTGAAGAATTACCTACAGTTATACTTCCACCCTGAACATCAAGCTTACTGGAAGGAGCGGTAGTTCCAATACCAACACGTTGTGTACTTTCATCAAGTCTGATAAGTTCCGTTGCTCCATTCGTTCCAATGGCCAGATCGTTTGCTCCAACAGTTGTCAACATGGGAACACCACTAGCACCTGAAGTTAATCGACCTTTGTTATTATTCCATTCAAATACGCCTGATAAATATTGATTACCAATCACATGAAGTGGAACAGAAGGTGTTGGAGTTCCGATACCTACGTTACCTGAATTATCGATAACCATTGGTGTTGTAGCCCCAATCATAAATTGAATTTCTCCGATAGTATTAGAATCGTTATCTGCAATCAGTTGAACGTTTCCTGCTTGTGAGTTATCAGCGCCACCAGCTGCGACTGATTTACATGTTCCATCACCATCAAGATATTCACCTGCATTACATATTGTCGCGGCGTTAGTGTTGGTATCTGTAAATGTCATACATGACCAATTTGAACCATCCCACACTAAGTGCTTCGTTGAGTCCGTACATGATGGAACGTCAACTTTGGCAACTTTCGCATCCAATGTTGTTTGAAGATTTTGAACATTTGAGATTTGAGGAATCTGCCATGTCCCAGTTCCAGAAACATCTGACATCAAAACTTTTCCAGCACCAGGAGTTCCTCCTGTTACTCGAAAGTCTGTAACAACAAAAGTTCCTGTTGTATCAAGTTGTGCTTTTGTCGCTCCACCCATTTGAAGTTCTATTGGGCTTAAGCCAGAACTGTTATTAATTACTGTCGCTCCACTAGGATTATTAACAGTGGTTGGAACTTGAATCTGACAATTGGTTCCGTCAGCTAAACACACATTGGTACCACCAACAGTCAAAGTACTTCCAGTGATGGCCACGTTACCTGAAAAAGTTGCATTTCCAGAATTGAGCCAATCAAAAGTTAAAAAGTTTGCTGTCTCATATCTTGAATTTGCGTTTCGATAAATTAGAAGCTGCCCATCAACTGAAGTAAGTGATGAATCAACGTCAGTCATATCAGAAAGAGTGGCCGTCACGGCACCAGTTCTTCCAAACACAGAAGTGATGTTGGTGGTATTGATAACTTTATCCCACGCTCCGTTTGAACAGATGATCCAATCTCCTGCTGCCCAAGAACTCTCGCCATCAATTAAAGTTGAGCCAGTAACAGAGACTGCAAAATAATCACCTGGGTTATAACCGTTACAGTTCCC
>SBGE01000034.1 GCA_006226755.1 Deltaproteobacteria bacterium
CTCTATTTGAAAAATATCTACAAAGTGCGCTTTCTAAAGAAGTCATTCCTACTGACAATAGAGAAGTCATCATGAAAGTCAGTGTTCTTGATAAGGAATATCAAGTGAAGGCAACTTTTGGGTCGAATGGCAAAGTGACAGATCTTAAATTTCTTAATCCTGTCCTGGCCCAACAAAATGGTCTTACTATTGAAGAAGAAGTAGATGCAAGAGGAGAAAAGCACTTCCATATCAAAGCGAAAGATCCTTCTGATAATGAAAGAAAAACATTTATTGCTCTGACAAGTGGGTCACTTAGAAATACGGCGAATGGTCCGATGATTCATCTCAAGGCCAGTGTCAGAGGTAAACAAGATGGAAGTTTTAGCTATAACGGTTTTGAGCCATCCATTTATGAACTTTATTTTACTAATGATATGTCAGGAATTAGAGGTGCCGGCCAAAGACAAAGACTGACGGGGGAAGATAGAGATAGCTATGATATCTCTCACGAAGTTGGTGGCTCAGGCGGTTTCTTTAATTTCATTTTCAGTAATTTTATGAGTACTTCAAGTCAATCTAATGAAGTGAGAAAGAAAATTGCTGAAGAAGCTGGAAAGGCGATTCTCTCTAATGATGGTTTCAAAAGCTTGACTAATCAGGCTGAAATCAATTCCATGGCCGCAAAAATCACTGAAAATGTCCGTTTGAGAACAAATAACTACAATGCTTCATTAGGTAAAGTCGAGGCCATTGCTGCTGAAGAAGCTTATGGAACATTTGGATCACTGCTTCTTAGAAGAACACTTTCTAACCTTCTTCCAGAGGAGAAGAGAAGTGATCTCGATGGTGTAATGAACGCCACCATGGGAGAATTCAAAAAATGTATGCGAGCTGCTTCAGACCGAAGAAGCCGTGACGGTGTGACAAAATGTATGAACGTTTTTGAAAAAGAAGCACCTGTCGATGTTGGTAGAGCAGTTCTCGATCTGAAATTGAAGCAAGCAGGAATGGATCCTTATAAAGATCTGTACGTCAAAGAATACAACAAGTGTATCAAGGAAAATTATGATCCACTTTTGGCCAATGCTCGTGAAGGTGAACTGGTCGATGGAGAGTCAGCAGTCAAAGGTTGTGTCTTTCAAACCATTCTTATCACTGTTGATAAAGGAATTGGACCGGAACTTGATAAAAGAGTAGCAGAAATTGGTGCAGAAAATGGTGGAACGCCAATTCGATTGTCTGCAGAAAGGAAGAGCTCAGCTCTTCAGACAGCATCAAAATGTTTCCAAAGAAAAGGTTTAATGGCCCAAGGAAGCTATCAATTGAATTTTGACTATAAATATCTCTCAAACATGGATGCTACTAAGTATGAACATGATTTGAGTGACTGTCTTGATGAAGTGACATTAAACGTCGGACGAGTCGTTGCTCAGGCGAAAATTCAAGCTGAAGTGGGTGGCGTTCTTGCTCCAGCAGAGGGTGAAGAACCAATTCCAAACATGAATCTCGTTGTTGAAGATATTGCCAATCATGCTGTACTTAATGGATATGAAACATGTGTTCGTCAGCAAAGACAAATCATCTCAAAAGCAAAGGTAGCGTATCAAGCTGAGAAAGAACAACTTATAAACGCTGCCATTAATCCGAACAACGTTCCAAGACCTACCACTTATGTTCCGACATTTGATCCACTCCTTTGTACTGAACTCATTACTTCAATGAGTGTTCAAAAAGCTTCTAGTGAAATGATCAAGCAGAAACTAGGTGCTGAAAAATGGAAACAGTTGGTGGAGGATGCTGATCAGATTCCAGATTTTATGGCCTGTTATGCCAATCATCAAAAAGATATCAGAAGTAACTTTGCTACACAATTTGCTTCAAAGCCTTATTACTTATCTTTGCCGATTGATCAAAGAGAATCAGAAAAGAAAAAATATGAAGAAAAGAAAGCTGCTGAATCAGAAAAAAGAAACGCAGCTTGTTTGAAAGAAACCATCTCCTGGTCAAGTTTTCATTTAGCGAAAGACATGTTGGGAACAGCAATAGCTGAAATGAAAGATGACTTCGGCGAAATCACACTTTCGCCAGAGAATTTGGAACTTTTCGCTGGAAAAATCCAATCTTGTTTCAATAAGGAACTTCAAAAATATAATACTGTCGCTGAAGTCGGTGATTCTATTGAACCAGTTACAAATACCTGCGCTATGAAACTTATCAAAGAAGATCGTGACTTTGAAAAGCAGGTTTTGAAACCTATCATGAAGCTTACATTGGAAGATAGTGGTATCAAAGGTGAGGACAATGACAAATATGCCGATCTATTGATCAAAGACCTCAGAGAGTTCTTGAATGAAGAAAAAGTTCACTCTCTCGATGAATTCAAGTTGGCATCTAAGAAATACAAGACTCGTGGCACTATTAAAGTGGTAACCATGGTAATTGACGATAAGATCAATGGTCAACTTAGAGGCTCTTCTCCAGAAGTCGCAGCTAAAATCAAATCAGAACTTATTCCAGAGTTGGATAAACTTATTTCTCAAGGAGAAGGAAGTCTTAAATTCAAGCTTGAGAAAGCTGCGACGAGTGATGATCCTAATGCTTCGAAAAAGATTATTGCAGGTTTCACAATCGATGCGACTAAGCTGATCGCAGGAAAAGTTCTTGAAGTTGAGAAAGACAAGCTCATAGCAGAAGGGACTCTCGCCTCTAATCTTGGTGAAGGGTTTGTGGCCCATACCAAGGCCAAGCTTGATCAGTGTATCGCTGCTATAGATCGTAATCAATTTGACAAGGTTGAGGACAAACTCAATAACTGTACTCAAGACTTAAAAATGCACGGAACAACGTGGGTTGTAGGAAAAACTCTTGATAAAGAGCTTTCGGACCCAAGTATCACCAGTGAACTAACTCCAGGTGAAATTGCCGCTGTCAAAGCACAAATCATGGATCAAAATTTTAAAGATCAGGTCCGTGCCATTTCGAGAATTGAAGATTCTGAACAGTCGGCCATCAGATTGAAACTTTTGATCAGTGACTTAACAACAAATGCTACCAAGACCATTGCAACTGCGTTGGTTCCAAAAACAATCAATAAAGCACTTAAACTTAAGGCTGATTCACCTGCTGAAGTGAAAGCAATTAGCAGAAGAATCATTGGAGAATCAACAGGCTCTCTTGTGAGCTGTATGAACAAAGCGAATGCTGATAATAAAAAAGTGATCAATGGTGATACAAGCATCAAGCTATCGAACGGAAAACCTTTTGATTTTAAGAAAGCAAGTGATAGCTGTGTGAATCTGATGAGAAGATTAGCTTCTAAAGAGGTTTTGAAACATGAGTTCAGCAGTACAATGGATTTCATTGATCTGACTTCTCAAGCAAGAGTAGAATTAATTAAAGGTCAACTTGCAAGTTTTGAAAGTTGTGCCAATGGTGTAGACAATTACAAATCAAGTAATGATTACTCTGCTGAAATTGAGGCCTGTCTTTCTATCAGTGCTCTAGGCTTTGCTGAAAAAGCTGTGATGAGAGCAAGAGAAGTTGGAAATGATATGTTGAGACCAAGGGCCGGAACCATGATGGCCTATAATCAATGTATCAACGATACCATCAAGTCCAATGGAAATAAGCAGCTTGAACTTTTCAATGCCCAAAGTCCGGCAGTCAAGAGTCTTATTCAGCGATCATCTTCATTGAGCGTGGATGCTTACATTAAAGAAGCTGCTATACTCTCTTCAAAACTCAAGGATCAAACCGGAAAAAATCTAGAGAGGATCACAGTTAATTGGACCAGCGAACGAATGAAGAAATGTTTCTTTGACAGTTTGGCCGGTAACCTTCTTGATGAATTCAAAGATGGTATCTTCAATAGTCCAAAATACAATCTTGCGGCCAGAGATAAAGAAAATATCTCTCTGCTTGTAGATGGTTTTAAAGACATTATGACTATGCCGGGTCCAGATAATGGAAACATCAGATTGAAAACTGGTGGAAACAGTTCTTCTGGAAGTGGTTCAGGTGCGGAGCCTGTTGTCACACCAAAAACGACTGTATTGGAAGATGTGAGAGAATTCCTTCCAACTATTGTTGAATACATCAAATTGGTTGGAAACTACGATTCTGTCAGATCGAAAGACAACCTCAAGCTTTTGATTGCTAGGATCAAAGATAAGGTCAGAGCAAATGGTGGAGTCCTAGATATGGATCAAGTTATTGATCTGGCGATGGAATCTGAATTGATGGACGACATAATCAAAGCGGTTATTTCAAAAGAAGTCAAAGTGACCTCTGAAAAAGCTTTGAGAAGCTTTATCACCAACAGTGCTGAAAGAAGAAGAATTTCAGATAAATTAGCCAGCAAGCAAATGATTGATCATATTTTCAGAAATTCTGACCCTAAGGCCAAGCAGATCCTTGATATGATCAAAAAGGATTACATCAAGAAATTGATTAAAGGTGAAATTTCTTCTTCTGAAGGAATTCCTAAATCCATTATGGATAAAGTGAAGTTACATCTGGCCTCAGATACAAGAATTGGTGGATTTGCTGAAACCATTCTTGCCCCAATTGCTCAAGAAGGTCTAGATGAGGCCGAGGATGGTTGGGGTGCCGGTTTTGGTATGTTGATTGGTAGAGTAAGCAGCAATGACTTTAATTGGACTACTCTCAGAAACAGAAGTGGTGGTAAGCGAGTCATCAATAAGTTCAGCTCGGACATCTTAAAGCCATTGTTAACGGATAATCTTTCCGATTCTCAGCTCAAAAAGCGTGAAAAAGAGCTTAAAGAACTCATTTCAGATACCGTCAAAGATAACGGGGGAGACTACAACCCATTCTGGTAAGAAATGTTTTATCTGTTATCATAGAACTCATGAAACTAATTCTCTATGTTTTGATATTTGTTCCTTTTTTCGCCCTTCAGGCAGAAGATGACATGTCTGATGATACATCTTTAGAAGCTGTAGTTGAAAAACCTGTGGAAACAATTGAAGAGACAAAAAAGAAAGTTATTCCATCAGAAGAGTTTTCCGAGAAGCAACAGCAATGGCGTATCAGTTGGAAATATCTGAGAGGCGCTAATCTTATTTACGATTGTAAAAAGCGACACTTCGCTTGTGTGAATAATGATAACTTTGAAGTTTGCAAAGAAGAGCGGGAAGAAAGCTTTCGACTGAATAAAACTGTTCTGGCCTGTGCCCCTTTAAAAACCTACAAAGATATTGGTGAATGTGAAAAAGAGCAGAAAGAGCTTGTGGCCAAAGTTCCTTCAAAAAAATTCTGCGTGAATCATCGTAAAAAAATAATCGATTAACCGAGTTTCTTGAACATCAAGAGGTGAGGCCCGATACCTGGAATATCAAATTCCTCTCCAACTTTTTCGAACCCGACTTTTTGGTAAAATCCGGTTGCAGATACTCTGGCATTACACCAGCATAGATGGCAGAAATTTTGTTTGATAATAGGGAAGGCCATTTTTAAAAGCTCTGTTGAAAGACCTTTGTGCTGATAATCTGGAAGCGTGGCCATTCCTCTAAGTCGAAATTGAAAAGGTTCTTCCAAATCGGGATGCTTTTCAAAATAAAAAGAGGCAACACTTACAAGCTTGTTGTCCATGAAGGCACCGAGATGAAAAGTTTGATCTTCCTCATCACCATCGAATTTGCACTTATCAATCGGACTGTCTGGTCTGAGCATTTGTTGCCTGATGGGATAAGTGTCAATGGCGTTGATTCTGAGTACTTTCAAATGAGTTCCTTTGATGACTTTTTATAGGGGATGGAACTTCATTTGTCATGCGGAAAGCTTGTCTCAGTAAGTCTTTGAAATTCTTATTAAATTCTCCATACTTATCTTGGAAAGTGTGGAAGAAAAGATCTCGAAAATAGTGTTATTGATGCCTGTATCCGGACCTCTCCAGTCGGCCTTGGTGAAGAAAAGACATTTGCCTTGATAGTCATAGATATTAATTGTGCCCTTCAAATCTTTTAAAAATCCCTTATCAAACATGAAGGGATAACTTCCCGGAGATTTGATTCTTGGAATAATAAAATCGAGAATCATATCGAACGGTAAAAGTGTGGATTGAAGGTGAAAACGCACCCTGTTTTGTTCTTCGTTATAAAGGCTCTTTTTAATGAAATCCAAATGATTCTCATAACTTTCATAATGGGCCAGCTTTCTTAGGGCAAAGCGACATGTTTTAGGGTGTAGACCTACGATCTTAAAGCTTAGACTTTGTTTTTCTAGATCTCCTTCCTTAAAACTTTCCACATCGGAATGAGAATAAATATCGCCTTTTTGCACTGCGCGTATGACACTGTCTTTGAGCCCAATGGCCTTTAACTGGTCTGCGCGGGCAGTTAGAAGCATAGAGCTAACAAGATAAACAACTAATATTAATGGGATTTTTATCTTTTTTTTATGCAGCATGCCTTTTCACGTACAACACGCGTCCTTTAACCTGAAAATTGTCGCATGTATTATCTACCACATAAATCAGCTCCAAGGGAAATGAACACATGGCCATTCAGCAGGTAAAAAGACGAGGAAAAACCAAAGATGCCGAGATCGAAAGTAAGGATCAAAGGTGGCATTGTCGGAACCGAATCACTCTGGTTTTTGGATCTAATCACACAGAAGAGCTTGATACTTATATCTATGGTGATAATTCACTTGAATTTAAAACAGTAAAATTTCATCAGGCCAAATCAAAAGCTATTGAGGAAATCCTCGATAACTGTATTGATGAATTTTACCGCGGACATGTGACTGAAGTTCACACCTTTCTATCAGAAGATAAAAAGACAGTAATTGTTGAAGACAATGGAATTGGTTTTCCATTGGCCAAGGCAAAACAGGTTTATTCTGAGTTTAGAACTGGCTCTAAATTTAAGGATGAAGAAACTGATGAGAAGGGATATCTCTTTAGAACTTTGGGACAAAATGGTCTCGGTGCCGCAGCAACTTGTCTTACTTCAGATGTTTTTAAAGCTCGAATCAGGCATTTCAATACCAAGAAAGAGCAAACTTGGACTTTTATTGATGGTGCACTGAAAGTGAATAAAACTACACCTAAAGCTTTTAAAGGACACTCTGGAGTTCGTGTTGAGCTTCAACTTGCAAAAGAAGTTTATAAGAATGTCATCATCGATGAAGATCTTCTAAGAAAGCGAATTATTGACTTGGCCTATAACAATCCAGGTCTGACTTTTTATTTCAATAAAGAGAAGTATTTTTACGAAAACGGACTCTTTGATCTGGCCAAAAGAATCGATGAAAAGTCGGCTCAATTGATTGGAGATGATAAATTTGTCTATGAGACGACCAATACCAAGGGTAAAAAAGTTAAAGGTCGAATCGATATGCATCTTTCCATTACTTTGGATCCATCCAGTGATGATCGTGAAAGATTCATTTCTTTCGTAAACTCAACCCCAACTTTTGATGGTGGTTTTCACCAAGACAGATTCAGAAGAATTTTCATTAATTCAGTCAAAGATAAACTGGAAAGACATTCCAAAAAAGAGAAGATCACGTTGGTCGACAATGATGTTTTGACAGGGATGACCTTTATTTGCGGAATCACCATGCCTAATCCTCGTTTTGAATCTCAAACAAAAAGAAAATTGGTAAGAGATGCTCATTTGGAAAAGGGAATCGAATTTTTGATGAATAAGTATATGGATAAATTCATCAGGAAAAATAAGGATTATCTTGAATTGGTCATGGAAAGGGCCAAAAGTCGTCATAAATTCCAAATGCTCAAAGATGCTTCTAAAAAGTCTCGTAAGGCCAAGAAGCAGAGAGTGGAAAAGCTACTGGATGCCAATGAAAGAAGAGATCGCTCTCAATGTACGCTATTTATTTGCGAAGGGGATTCAGCGATTGGAGGTCTTCGTTCAGCAAGAAATAAACTTTACCAAGGCGGAATTGCTCTTAAGGGAAAACCAATGAATGTGGCCCAGGCCAATATCAAAGATATTCTGAATAATCAGGAATTCTTGGATATTATGGCATCCATAGGTTTGACTCTCGGACAAGAAGTTGAATGGGATAAGTTGCGTTATTCAAATATTGTTTTCTTGGCCGATTCAGATGTCGATGGTGGTCACATCAATACGCTTTTGACCAACTTCTTCTATAGCTTTTGGCCTGAATTGTTCGAGCAAGGTTCAATTCAAATCGCCAAAGCGCCACTTTTTGAAGTTGAAACTGATGGTGGAGTTGTCTTTCTTGAAACTCCAGGTCAGTTGGAAGAACTTAAGAAGAAGAAAACAACAAAAATCAAAGCTATTCACAGGAATAAAGGACTAGGTGAGATGAGTCCTGATGCCTGGAAATACGTCATGAGCCGCGATACCTATACAAAAATCACTGTTGATGACAAAAAAACAGCTAAAGCGATGCTGGAAGTTTGTTTTGGAAAAGACTCTAACCCAAGAAAAGATCTGCTTCTTGATCAAGAGGGAGAAAATGTTTCGGTGACCAGAACAACTCCAAGAAAAGGTGCAAAAACCGCCAGTACAGGTGAGAAAAAAGTTGCTAAAAAAACGGCAAAAAAAGCAGCGAAGAAAGTGACTAAAAAAGCTGCGAAGAAAGTGACTAAGAAAACCGCTAAGGCCACGACCAAAAAGGCCACTAAGAAAACAACCAAAAAGAAATAGCAGATAAAGGTCAAATAAATGGAAGAAACATATCTCCACGCATTAGAAAATATTCCTCTCGATACCATCGTCAAGGAAGAATACAGGACCTACCAGATCTATACCTTGATGGATCGGGCCATCCCATATCTTCAAGATGGTTTGAAGCCAGGACAAAGACGCATTCTCTATACACTGTGGCGTAATCAATCTCGAGGTTTGATTAAAGTTTCAGCTGCAACAGGGATGGTTCTTACCCTCCATCCTCACGGACCTGCTTCAATTGAAACTGCAATCGTCAACATGGCCCAGGATTATACTTTTTCAAACAACTATCCATTGATCGACAAGAAAGGATATTTCGGTGAGCGGATGGAGACAGCACCGGCTGCTGGTAGGTATATTGAGTGTCGTTTGGGAAGAATCGCTAAGATTCTTCTTTTTGATGACATGAACCAAGTTGAAATGATTCCAAACTTTGATGAAACTGTTATGGAACCATCGGCCCTTCTTCCTAAGTTACCAATCATGCTACTGAATGGAGCCGAAGGAATTGGGACAGGTTTTAGTTCTGTTATTCCTTCTTTTCACCATAAAGATGTTATCGATTCTATGATTACTTATCTTGAATCTGGTAGCCCAAAGAAACTCAAGCCTTTTGTTAATTATTACAAAGAAAAAATCATCACAGATGGCAATAAATATACCTTCACGATGAGATTTTCTGAAATTGGTGGAAAGATCTATATAACGGAATTACCTAAGGGATATGATGCCACCAAGATTTATCGCTACCTCAACAAGTTTGTTGATGCCGATTTCTTGAAAGACTTTATCGATTCATCTGTAGAGAATGAGATCAAGATTGAACTCATTTTTAAACGTGGTCAAACGCCTACTCTTGAAGAAGTTGAAAAGAAAATGGGAACTTCAACTTCTGTTACCCCCAACTACACACTAATTTCTGAGCGTGGGGTTCGAATTTTTGATCGTCCTGAAGAAATCATCTCCATTTTCACTGAGCAAAGAAGAGATGTTGTTCAAAAGCGTTATGAACTTTTATGCAAGGATTATGAGGCCAAGATTCGTCAAAATAACGAAATCATCAAATTCATCAAGCAAAAAGAATATGAAGTGGCCACCAAGTCGAAAAACAGAAAGACCTTCGTTGAACACCTCGACAAGAAAAAATTCACTTACTCTGAGTACCTTGCAGATATGCCAATTTACAGAATGACTAAGGAAGAAGTTGCGAAGAGACAACTATTAGTCAAAGAAGATTCAGCCAAGCTAAAAGAATTCCAAAAAATTGCCAAATCACCCGCGCTCATCCAAAAGAAACTCATTGAAGAACTCAATGAAGTTGGTGTCGAACTCGACAAGTGGATGAAAGAGCGTGACAACGAAAGAAAATCACTTTTGAAAAGGCTTGAAAAACAAACCAAGAAAAAAGTGGTTAAAAAGAAACACTAATAAGCAATTTAAATCTATTTTGCCTTGCGATTAAGCCCTTCGAAAAGTTGATCTGACTTTTCTGGGCTTAGTTGGTAGGCGATACAACCCAATTCCATTATAAAAATCTTCAGAACTTCTTCTTCACTCATTTCTGGATAATCTTTTTTGAAATTATTCATGAGTTGTTCTTCAGCAGCTCTGATGAGTTCACCAATCTGAGTATCTGAATTTTTTTTGAGGTAGTAGAGGACAAAGAGATAAGGCATTTCTTGAAGACGCTTCAAGGTAAGCTTCATGCGCTCTTTTATTCCTAAAGATTCTTCACGCTTGAGATTGAATATCGTATCAAGCATGTAGCGATAGGCCTCCTCCAAAATAACTTCTTTTTCTTTGCCAAAATAATAGTAAATGAGTGAGCGAGTCACTCCACTTTCACGAGAAATATCGCTGACTGTCCACTTGAGGTGACCTTTGCCTACCTCCAATTTGAGTACAGTATGGCAAATAGAATAAAAAATTTCGTCTTGCTTAGGCTTTTCCGTATCGCTCATGGGCCCATTATGCCCATAAACAAAGGGCTTTGAAAGCTTGAGTTCAATAGTTGATTATTTTACTCGGAATCATCAACAATTTTAACGACTTGGCAAATTATTTCCTTTGAAAAGAATTATCTATGATGCTAACCTATTAATAACTTGAAAGTTATGCACCGGACTGCCATTCACGGAGGAATAGTATGAGTCTAACCAAGGCCGATATTGTCGAGAGAGTCTACAAAGAAGCCGGCTTTTCTAAAAAAGAAGCTGCAGACTTGGTCGACCTGGTTTTCAAAGTCATCAAAGAAACACTTGCAAGAGGTGAGAAAGTCAAAATCTCAGGCTTTGGCAATTTTTCTATCCGTGACAAGGCGACAAGAATTGGAAGAAACCCACAAACTGGCGATGCGATGGAAATCTCTGCTAGAAGGGTACTTACATTTAAGCCATCACAGGTTCTAAAAGAAGACATTACTGCTCGTTACTCACATCGTTTGGATGAGAAAGGGAATGAAGACACAAGCATTCCTGCAAAAGATGGAGTGGCCAGAGCTCTTAGTTCTTTCATGAACAATATTGACGATCCTGCTGACGAAGATTGATTAAATCAACTTCGTTCCCTGCAAGTACGGAGGCACCATGGCGTCTATAGAAATCCCGAACAAATCTCTCTTTAAACTTAACGAGGTCTGTGGACTAACTGGTGTTAAACCATACGTCCTCAGATTTTGGGAAAGTGAATTCGAAGAAATTGAACCAGTGACTTCGTCATCCGGACAAAAGCTTTATGAGCACAAGGATATCGAGGCCATTGCCATCATCAAGAAACTACTTTTTGAAGACAAGATGACTATTGAGCAGGCCAAAGCGCAGATGCTAATGGTGTATTCAAAATCGACAGAAGACGATGTTGAACTGCCTGAAATTCCAGATCTTCCTTCAGCTCCAAAGGCCGTTCGTGAGATCAAAGATTCTGATATTCAAAAATTAGTGATGGCAAAATCCAAATTGAATGGACTTCTTCACATGGCGGAAAATTTAAAGAACCGCCATCAGTGGTGAGAGATCCGAAGATTTTCCGCTTTCATTGATATGTTTGAGAATCATTTCTGAATATTCAAGAATGACGTTTCTCATTTTGTCGAAATAGGCATCCAGAACTGTTTTGGTGTTTCTGAGTCCCTCTTCTTCAAGTACTTTGTTTATCAAGTTGATTTCTTGGACGAGTTTGGCCTGACATTGATCCGGCATGGTTAGCCAAGGATTTACTGCCAGCTCATGTTCACCAGGATTTACTTCTGAAAGTTCAGATAAATCATCGATCAATTGAAAACTTATTCCAATGGCGTGCCCAAGTCTCCAAAGAGATTTTGCCGTTTTCCAGTCAGCAGAACTTGAATAGAGAAGGCCTAAGATTAGGGAGAGTTGAATCAACCTCGCCGTCTTAAGTTCATGGGTCTTGAGTAGATTATCAAAACTTAAATTCATCTCTTCGCTAAGGTCGAGAACTTGGCCTTGAATAAGTCCTTTAGGACCTGTGGCCCAAGCAAAAATTTTGACTGCCAGTGCAGTATTGGGATGTTCACCATGACTTACAAGTCGATAAGATGCATTCAATAGACCATCCCCACCAAGAAGGGCCTTCCACTCATTGAATTTGATATGACTGGAGGGTCTTCCTCGACGCTCGTCATCATTGTCCATGCAGGGGAGATCGTCATGCATGAGAGTGTAGGTATGATGAACTTCTAGTGCAGCACTTGCGCTTGCTAGAGACGTTCTAACGCCGATTTCATTCAATCCAACTCCTGACTTGTCCATTCCGACAGCAAGGCATAGAGAAGGTCTGAAGAGCTTACCAGCAGGAAATAGAGAGTAGTTATAGACTTCAGCAAAGTCATGATTGGGAAAAAGAAATTTTGCGTGATGCGAAAGGATCTCAATCGCTTTCGCTGATATTTCAGAAGCACTTGTCATGCAGTGTATTTACCAAAGAGTCGCCATGATAGGCCATAGCTTATTTGATTGAGGGAGCAGGTCTCATGAAAGTACCCTGGATTTTAATAGGGTAACTTCCATCTTTACCAGTCTGTTT
>SBGE01000166.1 GCA_006226755.1 Deltaproteobacteria bacterium
ACTGATGGAATCGATTTCTGGGAATCTCTTGAAGGAATGAGAGTTTCACTCAATGATGCTTTAATTCTTGGATTTCGTGGTGGTCAAGAAGAATTTGAAGCTTTGAGACCAAAAGATTACCTCAACCTGTATATCACTGCTGACGGTTATGAGAAGAAAATCAGAACAACTACTGTTGGTGGTTTGATGATTGATCCCATTGCCGGAGACTTCAATCCAGAGATTATTCAAATTGCAAGTAACCACCTTTCAAAAGGTATTGATCCAAAGACTTTTTTCAATGTTGGTGAAATCATCAATGGCGAGATTGTTGGAGTTCTGAGTTATGAACAAAATATTTTTGGTGGTGGAGAACTTTCTCTCATAACACCTGAGCCTCAAAAAGCCATGGCCGATTTTTCAGGAAGAGGAAAAGTAGAACTTGAAGATAGAGAAGTTGCAGAATTCACTGCTGATGAAGACCATCTGACCGTTGCAACTTTCAACGTAGAAAACCTCAACGCCACTCAAAAAGATAGACTCAAACAAATGGGTCGAGTCGTATCTGAAACTCTGAAGTGTCCAGACATCGTAAACTTGGTGGAAATTCAGGACAACAATGGTGAAGACTTTAGTGGTGGTTCAATTGCAAATCTGACTTTGCAGCGCTTTATAGAAAATACTCCATGTCCTGGTGTTGATTACAAACCAATCAACATTGATCCAGTCAACCACAATGAGGGTGGAGTTCCAGGTGGAAATATTCGTGTTTCAATGATCTACAATGCTAATCGTGTTCAATTCGATAAAAGAGGTAATCACGGTCCTTTAGTTCATGCAGGTCTTGTTCCAGGTCTCGGACTCAAAAACAATCCTGGTCGTGTTTATCCAAGATCGGACGAATTTGCTGGAACCAGAAAGTCGATTGTCTCGCAGTTTACTTTTAAAGGGCAAAACGTTTACGTTATCGGAAACCATTTTAACTCCAAACTTGGTGACACTTCAGCATGGTCAAACATGCAACCTGTAAAACTTGGCTCAGAAGAGAGAAGATCCAAACTGGCGAAGATGATCAACAACTTTGTCCAAGAAATACTTCGAACTGAACCTAATGCAAACGTTTTGGTTCTTGGTGACTTCAACGCTTATATTGTTGAAAACCCAATGAAGATTCTCGAAGGAAATGAACTTAAAAACCTCATGACCATTGATTCTCTTGTTCCACCTGAGAAAAGATACACCACTAATTATAATGGAAACTCTCAGGCTCTTGATTATATCTTTGCCAGCAAGGCCTTACTTGCTAAAGAGCCCCAGTTGAATGTTCTTCACATCAACTCGGATTTCATGGGAAGACTTTCCGATCACGATCCGTTGGTGGCCAGATTTAAATTCTAAAAACATTTCCGATCAATTCTGTCGGTGACAAAAGGAACCCTTGTTCAAAGGGTTCCGCATTTGTTAGCCTTTTAACATAACTTTATTAAAAGGATGAAAAGTGACAGATTCCACTAGCGAAGAAAAGTCTTGGCTCGAAAACATGAAAGTGTTTTTTGATGTACGCTCCATCACCATGCTCTTCCTGGGATTTTCAGCAGGTATGCCGATCCTGATGATTTTCTCATCTCTAAGTTTATGGCTAAGAGAAGCCGGGGTTGAACGTTCAGCTGTGACCTATTTTAGTTGGGCAGCTCTCGGTTACTCTTTCAAATTTATCTGGGCGCCTCTGGTCGACAGACTTCCTCTTCCCGTCCTCACAAAAATGTTTGGTCGTCGAAGAAGTTGGTTACTTTTCTCTCAAGGACTCATCATCACCGCCATATGTTGGATGGCAATGGTCAATCCTGCATCTGAAGGAAATGCTTTAACCTTTATGGCCTTAGCAGCTGTCATGCTTGGTTTTTCTTCTGCAACCCAGGATATCGTCATTGATGCCTATAGAATTGAGTCTGCTGAAAGTGAGATGCAGGCGATTCTTTCTGCTACTTATATTGCAGGATATCGTATTGGGATGTTGGTATCGGGAGCGGGAGCACTCTTTATAGCCTCTTGGTTAGGAACATCTAAAGACGCTTACAACTATGACGCTTGGAAATATACTTACCTGATCATGGCAGCATTCATGTTGATAGGTGTCGCGACAACACTTATGAGACCCGAGCCGAACAATAAAGAGAAAGATCATCAGCATTCAACTACCGATTACGCTCGTTTTTTCTTTCTCTTTCTTTTAATCGCTGGATGCTTTGTTGCAACATTCTTCTTTACTGCTGAAATATCAGCCTCTGCTACAAGTTCTCTTTCTGAAGTTTTTGGAAACAAAGCTCTTGCTAGTTTTATCGTGGGAACAATCAGACTATCTGTCGCAGTTGGAGTCGCTGCTCTATTCGCAATTGGGATAGGAAAATCTGGTCTCGTCAATACAGATATGGTTGAAGAAGGCTACGTTGCTCCTGTTCGAAACTTCTTTGATCGCTATGGTACAAAGTTTGCTCTTCTTCTCTTGGCACTGATTGGACTCTATAGAATTTCTGATATTGTTTTGGGAGTTATTTCAAATGTGTTCTATCAAGACCTGGGATTCAGTAAAAATCAGATCGCTTCAGTAGTTAAAACCTTTGGTCTGATCATGTCTTTGCTTGGAGGTTTCGTAGGAGGAATCTTCACCAAGAGATTTGGTGTCTACAAAATGCTTCTTTGGGGAGCGATTCTCGCAGCCGGTACAAACCTGCTCTTTCTACTTTTGGCCCATATTGGGGCAAATATGCCAATGCTTTATCTTGTGATCTCGGCAGACAACTTAGCCGCGGGATTGGCCTCTGCTGCTTTTGTAGCCTTTCTTTCTAGTTTGACAGACATTTCTTTCACCGCTGTCCAATATGCGATTTTCTCATCGCTGATGACTTTGATTCCGAAAGTTTTAGGTGGTTACTCAGGAGGAATGGTTGATGTGATGGGATATTCAGGATTCTTTATTTTCACCACTCTCATTGGTGTCCCTGTGCTTTACATCGTTATACTCTGTCAGAAGAATTTCGAACTTTCAGAACCAAAAGAATAAGAAGGCGGTCATAATCATGACCGTTTTTTTTGATGTAATTCAATTATTTTTGAAATATCTTCATACTTGTAAGGTTTATTAATGACCCCATCGAACTTATATTTATGTTTAATATTTATATCGCCCGTAACAAGATATTTAGGAATATCTTCATCTACTGCAAAAGCAACATCGTCTCCATTCATAAATGGCATTCTAAAAAAAAAAAAAAAAATGTCCGGTGGTGATTGTCGAGCTGCTTGAATAGCATCTTCAGGAGATAAGAAAGTATGCAAATCAGTATTTTCTGATTCAAAATAATCTAAAAACAAATCTAGAAGTAGTTCTTCATCATCTAAGTAAAATATCTTAAGCATAATTACCTATTTGTGAATCGGAAGTTTTATTTGAAAACAAGTTTTTCCACCCTCTTTTGAATAAGAGAGTTCTCCATCGTGATCTTCAATGATTCCTTTTGATATTGATAAACCGAGACCTGTTCCTAGACCAATGGCTTTTGTAGTATAAAAAGGCTCAAAGATTCTATTAACTTCATCTTCAGGAATTCCTAACCCTGAGTCAATGATACGCACTACCGCGAATTCTTGATCTTCCGTTGAAATTATTTGAATCTCTCTTTTTTCGACTTCTGCTACAGAATCAATAGCATTACTGAGAAGATTAACTACCACTTGTTCGATTTCTAATTCATCACAAAAGATACTAACTTGTTCATTGACATCAACTTTAAAATCGATCTCAAAGGTTTTCGCTTTAATCTCCATTAAAGATAAGGAGTCATTGATAATTTGAAATAAATTACAAACTTTTTTCTCAGTATTATCACTTGAACGAGAGAATTTTTTTAGACTGTTAACAATCTTTTCAATACGTTCACATGACTTAGTCATTGCACAGAGCTTTTCTTTAAATTTTTCAGGCTTATCTTTATATCTATCCAACAGATTAATAGTCCCTGCTATCACAGTTAAAGGATTATTAATTTCGTGAGCAATACCTGCTGACATTTCCCCTAAAGAAGCAAGTTTTAGACTATGTAAGGATTTCATACGCTCTTTTTCTAAAGCCAGCTCTGCTTTTTTTCGGGAATCAATATCTTGAATAGTTCCTGAAATGGTAACAATTTTACCATCTTTATAATTCGCTTTCCCATTGGTATACACCCAAAAAACTCTTCCTTTTGCTGACTTAGCTTCTAGTTCCAAGCTGTAGGGAATTCCTCTTTCAGCACAATCCGATACTGCTTTTTCAATAATGGGTTTACATTCTTCTACAAAAAGCTCCAACCCTTCAGGTAGCATGGGCCTTGAGCTATTGTTTTTTTCAACTTCCAGTATCCTAAATGTTTCATCTGTCCATGTGAGTTCGCCGTTAGAGACATCCATTTCCCACCCACCAACTTTGGCAATGGCACTCGTCTCATTCAAAACATTGTAAGTTTTTTCATAGGCAAATTTTAGGTTGATATAATCAGTCATATCAATTCGAATAGAAATATATCCTTCTATGGAGCCTTGTGTATTGTGGACAGGAGAGAGAATACTATAGACAAAATAAAAATGGCCCATCTTATGTCGATTTTGAATGACACCAGACCAAGATTCTCCAGAACTAATTTTTTCCCACATGTTCTTAAAAAACTCTTTGGTGTGTGCTCCTGAGTTCACCACTCTATGGGTTTTTCCAATCAACTCTTCTTTAGAGTATCCACTTATCTCTACAAACTTTTCATTGACGTCTGTGATGATCCCCTTTTCATCAGTAACGGCAATAATAGCATGTCGCCCTAAAGAATCTTTAATTTTACTGAGTTTGCTCTCCGCTGCTCTTATAGCAGTAACGTCTCGGGCCACAGCATACATATACTCCCCTTTTTGGGGAGCGGAACACGACCAGGAAAGGATGCGATAAGTACCGTCTTTATGAATGTAACGGTTTTCAAACTCTAGAGTACCTTGACCTTCTATAAGATTTTGGGTTTCATTCAGTGTTTTTTGAAAATCATCAGGATGGACAAACTCTGCAAACGGTTTTGAAAGAAGTTCTTCTTTGGAGTAGCCTAGAACTTTAGTAAATGCGGGATTAACCTCAATGAAATAACCTTCATCGTTGGCGACACAAAATAAGTCCCTCGAAAGTTTAAAAAATTTATCAAACATAGTTCATTTTAACTGTGAACATACATTTGCTTAAATCGGCAAATTTACGATACGTCCCTAAAGTGACGAATTTGAGGATAAGCAAGGAGTCAAGTTAAATATTTTTTACTTACCCTCAATTCTTCAATTATTTTTTCTCACATGATTTAAAGATCAAAGTAAATGCGCCACCTTTTTCATTACTGAGTGAACTCAGCTTGGCAAAAGACTCTTCTTCTTTATTTTTAGTTTTAAGAAAAGCAGAGAAATTAACTCTCAAAGTAATGTCTTCTCCACATCCAGAAAATTCAACATTATCCAAGTCTCTGTAGCCACCTAGTTCAAAAGTTGAAAGACCAGGAAGCTCAATATCTTGTTTTGAAGTAACCCCTTCCTTACCAGCAATGAAAGTCTGAAGCGACAAACCAAGTTTTGCATTTTCTTTTAAGTCAGTAGATCCTTTAAGAACTGCTGGAACAATGGCCACTTGATAACCTTCAGGAACTGTAAAAGGAACCGCCAAAGTACATGAAGATCTCATCAATGAGCGATAAGGTCCTCCCGCTTGAAGGGTAATATCTGTCAGATCAACAATGACTTCTTTTCCGTCTTCAGAAATGATTGCAGTGGAATTCTCGCAAGCAGCTCCAGCAAGTACTGGCTCTCCAAACTCATAATTAATTGATTGACCGTCGGTAGGCTTCTCACAAGCTGTCAATATGAACAATAAAATCAAAGTAAGTAATTGTAGTGCTTTCATCCTCTCTCCCCATTATTAAGATGATGTGCAATCACTTCCTATGATCGTCTTGATGTTAAAGTTTTATCTTTTGAGATAAGGGACGGCCATTGTCTTGCCGCGAAAGAATCAAAAAAAGCGATATTGTAAGTCGATGTCAGTTTTCAGAGGCACCAGAGAAAAAGCTGGTGCCAACTCGGACCTAATCAAACATAGAAATTGAAAAGATCATCAATCTTTTCACGTCTTCTAATAAGACGGGCCTTTCCATTTTCGATCAGCACTTCAGCAGGTCTTGGACGACCATTGTAAACAGATGACATGGCAAAGCCATAGGCTCCAGCATCTCTAAGCAGGATCAAATCCCCTTCTTCAATGTCTTCAGGAAGAAGGATGTTATGGGCCAAAATATCAGCATTTTCACAAACCTGACCGCAAATACTGACTAAGCGAGTATTCTCGCTGGATCTATAGGGAACTTCGACTCTGTGAATGGCCCCATAGAGAGATGGTCTCATAAGAGTATTCATTCCGGCATCAATTCCAATAAATTGACGATAACTGTCTTTCAAACCTGTAACTTTTGAAAGAAGAACTCCTGCATTTCCAACCAGGTAACGACCAGGTTCAACCAGTAACTCTGGCTCTCCTAATTCATGCTTAACAATTCCCTCTTTAAATTTGTCACAAATAAGTTCAGCCATCAGTTCTACATCAAGAGGAACATCTTCTTCATGATAAGGAATCCCAAAACCTCCACCAATATCAATATAGTCAGGAGTAAATCCAAGTTCTTTGAAAATTCCACCGCCAATTGTGAGTAGTTTTTCTACGGCCTCAGCAAAGAAGAATGGTTCTAAATTATTGGATCCAGTCATCATGTGAATACCAAATTTGGTCACTCCTTGCTCTTTTGCAAATTGGTAAGCTTCGATGGCCTTCTCATAGGGAATTCCGAATTTAGCGTCCGTTCCTCCTGTGACAACGGCCTCGTGGCTTCCTTTCCCCATACCTGGGTTAATTCGGAAAGAAACACGCTCTGGAGTTTTGATACTGATCATTCTTTTAAAACTATTCAGATCATCAAGGTTGAACTTGGCTCCACTTTCAAGAACTTTGGTCAGATCCTCAGGAGATTCATAATTTCCGGTATAAAGAATTTTTGAAGCCGGAACTCCTGCTCTAAGAGCATGTTCCAACTCTCCTGGTGAAGAACAATCAACACCTGAACCAAGCCCAATTAAAACCTTAATCACAGCAGGATTGGGATTGGCCTTGACAGCATAATGAATCGAAAATTTTTCATAATGCTTATCAAAAGCGGATCTCAATCGATGATAATTTTCTTCGATCTGTTTTTGATCGTAGATATAAAGGGGGGTACCAAATTCTTTTGCGAGTTCTTTGTAATTATGATTCATGAGTTTAGTCTATCAGGGGCCTCTACCTCTTGGATAAACGCGGCTAGTCATTAAAAAGCATGGGCCAAATCATGTCAAAGCCAGAAATCTCCCCTACACTTAAGGAATGAGACTTTTATTTTTCTTTCTGTTTTTTTCCACCCAAGTTCATGCCTTCGGAGTTTTTGTTGAGCCTTCCCTTGGCTACAACACGGGAAGCTTTGAAGACCAATCTCAAGATGTGAAAACCAATGGTTTTGGCATTCAAGGAAAAGGTGGAGTCATCCTGTATAAAATGTTGATGGGTGGACTTGATTTTCAATTTTCAACTCTATTTCTCGACAATGCTGCTGAAGATAAGTGGGAAAATCGACAGTACGGTCTATTTGGAGGAGTAGACGGCTCTTCGACAGGCCTTCCCTTCAAGTTCTGGCTGACTTTGTTTCCCTATGAAGAACTTGAACACGACACAAGGGGTGAACTTTTTGGGAGCGGCTATAAACTGGGACTGGGTTTTTACCCAGAGTTTTTAGAGTTTCTAGGGTTTGTTTTTGAACTCAAAAATTCATCTTTTGATAAAATTCAGGATGCCTCTGGAGAGAGAGATCTGATAATATCTACGAAGGTTTCAACACTCTATTTTGGAGTTAGTTTTTTCTTCAAGGATGAACTCTGATGAATAATATCACGCAGGCACAATACGATGAATTTTATGACAGAGGATTCATCATTATAGAAAACCTATTCACTCAGCAAGAAGTTGACGAGATCCTCGAAAGTGCTCATCGAGTTTATGAGACTGCGCAGACCTTGGAAAAAACCTGCATGCACAACAACAGTCGCTTTGTTTTTCAAAACGGAAATATTCAAAGAGTTGTTTGGGCAGGAGCTCAAGAAGAGAGAATTCTGGCAGTGGGTGCCGATAAAAGAATTACAGGTGTTGTCAGTGATTTATTGAATTCCAAAAAACTCAACCAACTCATCAATCAACTTCATTTTAAAATGCCTGGAGATGGAGTGGCCTTTGCTTATCACCAAGACTCTGAAAATAGAGGTTATGGTACTGAAGATTGGACCGATATCGATGGAAAAGGCTCCTATGTTCAAACAACACTAGTGCTCGATGAGATGACCAACGAAAATGGCCCTTTGAATTTTCTGCCCTACAGTGGAAAAAACGGACATCTTTACCTTAATAATAAGGCCGAAGAAAAAATCGACCTTTCGACTCTTGTTACATTGGAGCTTAAACCAGGCTCTGTGGCCTTTTTTGGGCCATATACGGTTCATGGATCTCTTCCCAATAATTCTGACCAGTCGCGCCGAATCCTAATTAACGGCTATGCCTTGCCTGGCGCCAATAAGAAGGAATATCCAGGATGTGGGTTGGGAAGAGAAATCACAGTCGACTGACGCTGCCCTTTTCTTTATAATTCATTCACAAAAACTATTTAGATTCCATAGGAGTTTCAATGAAGCCTTTTGCTTTGATTTGTATGTTCATCTCTATATTTGTTACAGCGCAAGCCAGTGATTGGGAAAAAGTTAAAGACAGAAAAGGCGTGCAAGTTTATTCAAAAGAAATTCCTGGAAGTAAAATCGTTGCCTTCAGAGGCATCGGCACAATCGATGCCCCAATCGAAAATGTGGTCTCCGTCATTCACGACACAAGTCGAATCAAAGAATGGATGAGTGACATGGCAGAAACAGTAGTCCTTGAAAGAAAATCAGAACTTGAAAAAGTCGAATACAACAGAACTACTGCCCCATGGCCTCTTTGGGACAGAGAATTCGTTTACTGGGTGAAAGTCGAAATCAAAAACGACGCCAAAGAAGTTCATATAAATATGGGACCAGGAAATAACAATCACCCAAATATTCCAAAACGTGAAAAGACCGTAAGAGGAACACTCCACTCCTCCAAGTACATTGTGAAATCCCTTGGACCTAATAAAACCGAACTCTTGGTGGAAATAAATGCTGATCCATCTGGTTCAGTTCCAAAGTGGGTCGTCAATCTCTTCCAGAGTGTATGGCCATCAGATACTATTGATGGAATCAGAAAGCTAGCGACTGAACCGAATTACCAGGTTCATGCTGATATCCACAAATATCTAAGTAACAGCAAAATCAATTAATGAAACTTGGATTCTTCTTCCTATTCTTCACTTCACTGGCATTTGCTCAGGAGCATGGAGAACTAAAAGACCACCTTGAACAGGTACGATTCGGTGGTCTTAAACGAATTCTCAAAGAACGATATGTTCGTGTACTTACGACACGCAACAGTTTTGACTATTACATCTATCAGGGAAAACCTAAAGGCATCCAGTATGAAATGGTTCGTGAATTCGTCAATCATCTCAACCGAAAATATGCCAAAGAAAAGAACCAACCAAAAATTCAATTCGAAATGATTCCCGTAGATTACGACCAGTTGATTCCTCTTCTTAAGCAAGGAAAAGCTGATTTGATTGCGGCTGGACTGACGATTACACCTGCCAGACAAAAGCAAATTCTATTTTCGAAGTCCTATCGCAATATCGATGAAGTCATTGTTACAAGAAAAGAGCTGGCAGACCAACCAGTCACTGGAAAAACATTTCATGTAAGGAAATCCAGTAGCTATTACGAGTCAATCCGCAAATACAACCGAAGTGTCAGCAAGAAATGGAAAGTTCAATCATCTTTTGTGAGTGAAGAGCTAAATACTGAAAATATCATCGAGCTGGTTTCTCTTGGAAAATACGATTACACCATCGCTGACTCATACCTGGCTGAAATCACTGCTTCGGTTTTTGATCAAGTTCATCTTCACAAAATTAAACCTTTCGGAAAAAATCAAAAACTTGCATGGGCCGTCAGACAAGAAGACAGTGAACTTGCGACTGAGATCAACGCAGTTCTTCCCAAAATTCGAAAAGGTTCATTGCTTGGAAATGTGTTCTCGGCCAAATATTTTGGAGATATCAACACGATTAAATCCAACAACTTCAATCTGGGAACTTCTTTCATCAGTGAATATGATAAGTTGATAAAAAAATATTCTGAAATGTATGGATTTGATTGGAGACTCGTCGCTGCGCTTTGCTTTCAAGAAAGTCGCTTCAATCCAGACATCGTTAATAAATGGGGTGCCACTGGACTTTTTCAAATCAAGCAAATGACCGCCAATGAACCTTATATCAACATCAAAGAGATAACAGGTCGTGATAACGTCGAAAATAATATTCATGCCGGTATTAAATATTTGAGCTGGATAAAAAAACGATATTTCGACAGTGAAAAAGACATGAAAGAGAAGGCAAGAATCAGAATGGCGATGGCCGCCTATAATGCTGGTCCTGCGCGTGTTTTAAAGGCCATCAAGCTGGCAAAAAGAATGAAACTAGATCCCAATAGATGGTTTCGTCATGTAGAACTTGCGATGCTTGCCATGAGGAAAACTGAACCTGTAACTTACGTCTCAGAAATCAACAAAAGATACGTCGCCTATTTGCTTTTAGGATTTAAATAATCAATTGAGTTTTTGTTTGATGGGATAAGAGTCAAGCGCTTTTAAAAACTTCAACAGTTCCTCTTTCTCTTTCAAAGTAAGATTGAGTGGTTCCCTGGTCATCTCAGAAACCTTATCAGATTCATGAACGGCGCCCTTATCATAGATTTCAATGACCTCTTTTAAAGTAGCCACTCGTCCGTCGTGAAAATATGGACCAGTTCGAGAAATATTTCGAAGTGTTGGAATGACAAATTTTTTGTCCACTGGCACATCTTGAAAAAGTCCAGTGCTAACCCGATGATCTGAATCAACAGGACCTGCGAAATCGTGTTCTAACCGATGGCAAGCCACACATTTACCTTTTGAAGTGAAAATTTCAAATCCCCTTTTCTCCTCAGGATCAAGTGCCTGAAAATCTCCAGAAAGAAACTTATCAACCTTTGAATTTCCAATGATCAAAGTTCTTTGAAAAGAAGCAATCGCTCTACCAATTGTATCTTCTGAAATTTCTCCATCATAAGCATCTTCAAATAGCTGACCATACCTTCTACGATCTTCTTGGACTCGGCTGACAATCTCTTCTTTATTCTTCATTCCCATTTCTCGAGGATTCATAAATGGCATCAGAGACATCTTTTCAAGCCCATCTGCTCGACCGTCCCAGAAGAGGCGTTTCCGAAAAATGACATTGTTGATAGATGGCGTATTCAGTCCTCCGGCTATACGTCTCTCAACTCCCACCGGGAAGCGCTGACCGTCCATGAAATTCATATCCGGGTTGTGACAAGAAGCACATGATACCTTTCTATCGACAGAGAGATTTTTGTCATGAAACAGACTTTCTCCAAGTTTTACTCTGGCCTTTGATATTTCATCATCTCGAAGAGCGTTCTCGCTATCAATCAATGCAAGAAAAGGATCTGTTCCTTGAGGGAACTCTAATCCTTCAATTAAATCTACAGACGTTGTCTGCATTCTTTCTTTCGGCTTGAATACTTGAAGAGTCGCCTTTAACTCTGGAATTTTCTTTTTGGCTTCCTCATCTTGTTTTAAAATATCTTCCATTTTTCTCTGAGCAACTCTTCTGGTCTTTATTCTTTTAGAATGAACCATTCGAGGCTTGGGAGGTGCTCCTGGACTATATAAATCAACCGAACTTATTACACTTTGGGGTGTGATTTCTGTTTCAATACTCTCGGTCTTAGGTTTTTTGTCGTTTGCAAAAACATCTGCATTATTGACACCTTCTAAAAATAATTTGGATTGGTTTTCAACCATGTCATGTCGTCTTCTTGCTCTCTCAATAAAACTCTCTCGCTCAAATTTGTCTTTAAAGAGTTTATTCATCATTTCTTCTCGGCTCTTTCTAAATTCTTGTGCCGCAACTTTTTTTACTGATAATGTTCTTTGTCTTCGAAGTTTATCTTCGCGACCCATCTCTTTTTGAGTTCTCTTTTGAATAGGGACAAAATCACTTCCCATATCAGATTGAAGCGCTTCTTTTCCCTCATCTGAATAGACGTGAAATCCACTTTTACTTTTCTTTTGATTTTCAAGTTGTTTGAGATATTCCTGCAAACCAGGAGGATTATCATCATTAGAGAGACCATCTTCTTCCGAAAAGACTGAAGGTATGCAGACCAAGAATATGAAGAGAAAACCTATGAGCTTTTTCATCTCTTCTATTATAAAAATGTTGTCAGAAATATTAGGAAAAAAGAACCTAACTCTGCG
>SBGE01000148.1 GCA_006226755.1 Deltaproteobacteria bacterium
ATAGGCCTCGCGAATATCATCTGGTAGTTTGGCTAGATCTATCGGGCTAGCTTGTTCGATGATATTTGGGTGTTGTCCTTTCTTTTTTTCTTCAGGAACAGGCTTGGCTTCTTCTTTCTTGTCGTCTGAGCCTTTGGCCATAAGTCCTGTTGCGGCTCCTGCAACCGCTCCAGCTAAAGCACCTGCGCCAGCACCAATAGCTCCTGTTGGAAGAGACGGTAGACCTAAACCAGAACGAAGAAGGTTTTCAAACTTAACAAACTCACCAGTAGGGAGCTGAAGATTTGGAAGAAAAGCCTCTGCATTATTTTTCAAGGCCTCAAGTGTTTCAGGACTTACTTTCTCGATAGCTTTCATACTCTCAGTGGCATATTTATTCGAGTTGAAGACTTGTCCTTCACCAATTTCAAAAGCTTTTCCCTTGGCTCCCACTTGGGCATTGGCTTTTCCATGTAACAACATTGTGTCGGCCGTTGCTTTGTCTTTAACCAAGTAGGCGTTGGAGAGGATCTCTGTACCTCTTACTCCGATGGCGACTACGCGGGTATTGATTTTGATCTCATCGCCTTTGTTTGCCTTTTTATTGATCAAACTTCGAAGTTTACCGTATTGAAGATTGTAGATCGTTTTACGGATGGCATTTGTTTTGTATTCGTAATGTTTGATTTCAAGTTTTGATTTCGGACCAATACTCAGGATCGTCTCATCTGTCATTTTGATTCGGACAAAACTTTTGTCTTCTGTTTGAACAACATCACCGCTACTAACAGAACTTCCACTTTTGAGTTCAACTGGCTTGGGAAGACTTTTGGAGAGTTTCCATGCCTTTCCTACAAGCTTGACAATACTTCCTGATGACTGAGTTGCGGCTTGCGAACAAACCGAAACAATCATCAGTACCACTGATAAGATCATTAATCTCATTAACACTTCCTTGTTTGATTAAAAATATTTTATCGAGTTAGAGAGAAAAGGGAAGGGGTAAAAAAAAAAGGGCGGATCTCATGACCCGCCCTTTCAATAGTTCTTTTGTCTGATTTTATTCACTGATTTTTTGTGGAGTTTTATTCTCACCTCTGAGTCGGTTGTAACCTGACTTCAAGTAACGCACAGAGATGATCTGCCAAAGAGATGCACCTTTGTCGTCAACAATATCATCAAGTACATATTCTTCATCAGCACCGATGACATTTGGATCGTCCATTGCAGCTTGATTGGCAGCTGCGCCGGCTTTATTGTCACCAAAATCAAATCCAATCTTAGCTGCTTTGGCCTTGGCTTTTCCTGCATCTTTACCTTTCGCAGCAGCAAGTGCTTGCTTGGCATCATTGAGGGCCTTGTCGTCCTTACCTTTATTTTTGTCTTTACCAAAAGATGGGACGCCTGCGCTGGCAAGAAGTTGTCCTCCAGTAATTCCATCTTGCTGCATCTTTTTCAACATGGCCTTTTGAAGATCTCCGAGGAATTTGTTTCCTTCCTTGTCGATATCAAGACCATTGAGCTTGTTCTTCTTTAACTGTTCTGCCAATTTGTCTTTAAGACCTCTGTTGACTTTGTTAAGAGCGCCTTTGTTTTTTCCTAGGTTTCTAAGTTTTCCAAGAGTGTTACCACTAAGTGATCTTGTCCCACTTAGATCATTACCAATTCCAGCGACTGTATTTGCTGTCGAGTTAAGACCACTATCGAGAGTTAGACCATCGATTGCTGAAGCCGCTTTAAATTGCTTTTCTACATCATTACAATTCCCAGGTGTTCCGCCTCCAAGACATGGAGTAGGGGCGTCGTTATCTAAACCAAGAGTAATATCTTGATCAGATGGTTGAATTTGTGGACGATCGAGTCCTCCGCCAGCGCCGCTTCCAGTAGGTGCTCCAGTATGGGTGACCATTGGACCACCATTGAGATCACTCAAGTTGTTTAGAATTTCATTGAGTTTATCTATATTTTGCTCTGTCGCTTCAATATCTTCGTTGGTAGCCATGATTCCCATGGCGACAGCCGCAACAAATCCAGCGTAAGTAATTGAACGCTTGATACCAGTACCAAGCATCATATCCATCACTGTACTAGTAGCAAGAACAACCGCCAGAAGGGCTCCTCCAACAATGGTGAGAATTTTACCAAAGTTAGCTTCAGCTGCAGGTAAGAAAAGATCGATTCCTTTTTCAGCGGCCACGATAAACATCTCTTTCATAGCATCGTAGTTCGAACCAGTCATTTCTTTATAACCATAGAGTTCATTAAAAGTGTTGTACTGATCCAGTGAGATTGATTTGATCTGTCCGTTTCTAAACTGATTAGCTTCATAAGTTCTAATATAGTGATTGAAATGATCATCACTCTTAGCTTGTAGTTTGACTGGGAATGGATTGAACTCAGCTGTTTGCATTTTGGCATAGCCATTTTCAAGAAGAGTTTCTTCAATCAATTCTCTATTAGCTTCTTTACTCACTTCTGGATCATCAGAGAAATGAGCTTTATTATAATCATTGGCTAAAAGTTGAGCTACTCTTGCCATTTCAGGCTTTTCTTCTTGAATTTTTGCAATCATCTTTTCTGGGAATCCGCCTGGATTAAATTGAGCAACAGAGACACAACCTGAGAAATACTGATTTGAAGCAAATCTAGCTAGCCCAACACACATTGAACATGCACTGGTTCCTTCAGCTGTTGCTCTTTTCTCTGCATACTCTACAGTAGAGACGGAAGGAACGAGATCACGTGCCATCATTTGAGCAGCAAGTGTGGCGGTGGCTCCACATTGAACTTGGCAAGGTCCCGGACAGGCTACGAGAGCTGCACCAGCAACACAGAGAGCTCCCATTGTATAAAAAACAATTGAAAGAGTGATGGCCAAAGCCATGGCTGCACCAAAGGCAACTTCGGCAGCAATTTGAAGCATCAATTTTGTTTCAAGGGCATCAAGGATTTCTTCGTTATTTTGAAGTTCTTTTCTAAACGCCTCAACTTGATCATCATTATTAAGCATCTTGCCTTCGTGATCTGCTTGGTAGGCCATCTCCATCTTGGCAGCGGTTCCTTGATACATTGTAATGGCAACAATTTCTCCAATGATGAGAATACCGGCACCGACAGCTGCAATGATCATGTCAGCAGGAAGGGGCTGCGAACATTTCATGAACCAACCGGCCACGATAAAACCAATCGCCAACATGGTGATCTGTTCCATCCAACCATGGCCCTCTGTTGTTGCTTCTTGTTGACTGTAGTTTTGAGTGGTTTGGTAATTCGTCGAGTTTATATTAGGGGTGTTTCCGTTGCTGCCATTATCCCCGTTGGCCGCATTGGAATTTCCGTTATTGCCGTTGTTTCCTTCGGCCGCATTTGATCCGCCATTGTTACCGTTGTCCCCATTGTCCTGAGCATAAGCAACATTGGAGGTGACCTTTAGCCCCTGCGTTGTCATGATCATCTGAACATTCAGAAGACAAAAACTAATTACGGAAACGAGTAATACTCTTAATGTTTTCATGGTAATCCCCACTCTTTACCTCTTTATACGAATTAGAATTATTATAACCCCCCGGACCATATAACTTCTGGATTTCCCATAACCGGTAAGTAAATCCGGTGTGTTAGAGTCATTTATTCAAAAAATGGGCGCCCACCGAACTTGGCAAAATTCAAATTTTCAATGACTTAAGTTCTAATTGAGAAAATCTCTCGGAAAAAATCCATCCTGGCGGCATAATTATCCATGCACTGTAAACCCTCGAATTTACAAATTAAGATAGACCTATGAGTAATTCTGATAAAACTAACCCAGGCGACTTGGACTTCGACGAAGGCACAGGAGAAATGTCTCTTGAGCTTAATTTAAATCCTAAAAAATCAGATGGAGATCCAAGTAAAGCGGGCATTGGTCACGTTGAGCGAATGAAGCAAAAACGTGAAAGACAAAAACTTGGTCTAGATGATCTCGAAGATGAAGTTGAAGCTGCCCCTAAGGCCAAAGTCGAAAAAGTAGCTGATGCTGAAGAAGAGGAAGCTCCTCAAGAGTTTCGTCCTCAAAGTATGCAAGCGGCTAGAGAAGAAACTTCAGATGAAGCACCACAAGCAAAAGTCGCTCCTGCTAAAAAAGTTGAACCAGAAAAAGTCAAAGATCTTGACGATGCATTAGGGCTCAACGATCTCGATAATGAAGAAGATGAAGAAGAGTCCGAACAAGATGCTGCGACAAGAAGAGTAGTACTTGATGATCTCATGTTTGAAGAAGAACAAACAGAAGATATCTCTTCTCAAACTGATGTTCCTGATCATGGAGCTAATACCAACGATCTTGAAGCTTTAATTGCAGACGAGGAAGATGAAGAATACCAGGTTGAAGCAGGTGAGTCCGCTTCCGAAGGTGTACAGGTCGCAGGATCGGAAATCAATTTTAAGAAAGAACAACTCGAAGGTGGAGCAGCTCCAGTAGCAAAACCACAAGAAGCAGCTAGACCGCAAGCTGCAGTAAAAGGTGTTCATCCAAAATGTAATTTTTGTAAGATGGCCCACGGAAAATTCAAGTTGGCTGTTCTCTATCAAGATGAACATGTTATCGCGATTATGGATCCAAAGCCTCTCTCAAAAGGGCAGTTACTTTTAGCTCCTAAAAAACATGTCGGTTCACTGACTGAACTTTCAGACCAAGAAGTTCAGCATTTTTTCAATATTGCGAATAATCTATGTAAAACCTTGAAAGATTCCAAGGTTCCAGCAGATGCTGTTTCTTACTTTCTTTCTGAATCAGTCAACGAAGCACCAGAGCTTCGTCATATTTATATGAGTATCATTCCTAGAACCAATAAAGATGGAATTGGTCTCAAGTACAAAAAGAAAATCAACTCAACACCAGATGATCTGGAATTGATTTGTGATCACTTGATTCAATATATTAAGAAGTAATCTACCAGGATCCCTTGTTTTCCATTGAAATCCAAGGCTCACAAGGAGTGAGAGCTTCTCCTTTTTGAAGGAGTTCAACACTGATATTGTCGGGAGATTTGATGAAGGCCATTCTTCCATCTCGTGGGGGGCGCAAAATATCAACACCTTTCTCCATTAGTTCAGAACATTTCTTATTGATGTCATCAACAGCATAGGCAAGATGTCCAAAGTTGCGACCAAATGAATACTCGTCTTCTTGACCCCAATTGTAAGTGAGCTCGACTTCCGGTTCTCCTTGAGCAGTCGCAAGAAAAACCAATGTGAATTTACCTTCGGGAACTTCGTGACGTCTTGTTTCGACCAGTCCTAGTTTCTCAACGAAAAAGTCCAGTGCTCGGTCAAGGTCTTTAACTCTGATCATGGTGTGCAGATATTTCATTTATTCAACTCCGATAAAACTTGATCCACGTCAATCTGATTGAGACAGATCATTGAGTCACATTCACTTAGGCCACAGTAATGAGCATCGCGAGTACGACACTCTAGAGGATCGATGAAAAAATATTTATGCAGATTTGTATTGTAAGGGTGCCACTCCGTTGGAGGCTCAGGTCCAAAGAAAGTCCAGGTCTTCACTCCAAGAGCAATGCAAAGATGCTTGAGTCCTGTATCGTTTCCTATATAGGCTTTTGAGCCCGCTAATAGGAGTGGTAATTCTTCCAAAGGCGCATGGACAAACTCTACGTGAGAGGGAAGTGAGTAGCTTTCCAGTTGCTTTTTTATTTGTAGATCAGTTTCACTTTTTGAAAGAGGAATTAGAACTTTACCTGAAAGATTGTGGCAAAGCTTGGCGTAATATTCCAAAGGCCACATTTTCGTTTTTCTGGTGGCAACAACACCAAGAACATATTGGTTTTTTTCGGATTTCTCTTGAACATTTATCTTTGGTTCATAGTCGAGAAAGCTTGGAAGTGTTTTATCTTTTCCTAGAAAACTCCAAGCACCGTCGAGATCTCTTTGAATAAGAGATTTTATCACACCTTGATCGTGAACTTGACCTCCACTTTTCAAGTGATGATTGTGATAGGAGTAACGAACAGATGAAAATAAAGTGAAAAGAGTGAAGAATTTTTTTGTTCTACCGGCCAAATGCATTTCATGAATATGGTCGGGATTTAAGGCCTTGACCTCTTTATACAATCTCAACCAATCAGAAGAATTCTTGAGATCGACATTGAGGTAACTATCTGCTGCGGTTTTGACATTCTTGTAAAGTGGAATGATCCATGAGGGGAGTCCATAAACAATTTTTGCCTCAGGATAGAGCGCTCTTAGCCATTGTAGGGTGGACAGACCCATAATGGAGTCTCCCATTGCTCTGTTTTTGACAACCAGTATGGTCCGCGGCGAAAATGAATTCATGAACTGAGTTTAGTCTTTTGACGGGAATTTGTCTCTTTCATGGAAAAAATAACGGCCACAATCATTACTTTTAATGAAGAAAATAACATCGAGCGTTGTCTGCAAAGCCTTGAGGGTATTGCTGATGAAATCGTCGTCGTTGATTCCTTTTCGACAGATAAAACCAAAGAGATTTGTCAGCGTTATCCTGTGACCTTCTATGAAAATGATTTCAAAGGTCATATCGAGCAGAAAAATTTTGCCATCACTAAGGCCACTCATCAAATTATTTTGAGCCTTGATGCTGATGAAGCACTTGATGAGAAACTTAAAAGTGAAATTATTAAGGTTAAAGGCTCCTTTCACTCAGATGCCTATTCATTCAATCGATTGACGAATTATGCAGGTCACTGGGTACGTCATTGTGGATGGTATCCCGATACAAAAACTAGATTGTTTAAAAAGGAAGCCGGTCAGTGGGGTGGAGTAAATCCTCATGACATTATCGAGCTCAATTCTGGAAAGAGCTTGGTGAAACTTCATGGTGATCTTCTTCACTACAGCTATGATTCAATATCTGATCATATCAACCAGACCAATAAATTCACGACAATTGCCGCCAAAGCCGCATATGAAAAAGGTGTGAGATCCAGCACTTTTAAAATTGTTACCAGGCCTTTTTTAAAATTTATCCGTGACTACTTTTGGAAATTGGGTCTTCTTGATGGAAGATATGGATTTGTCATTTGTTATATCAATGCACTAAGTGCTTTTTTGAAATACGCTAAGATTAAAGAACTTCAAGAAGGGAAAAAAATCTAAAACTAGGTTTCAGATAGAATCCCCAGCAATAAGTTTTTCATAAACGTTAAGATAGCCTTCCATCATTTTTCTACCTGAAAAATGTCTGGTCGCATATTCTCTGATGGCCTTTGGATCGACATTCTTGAAATCATATTGACTGATCTGTTGAATCAATTCACTACATGTCTTTCCTTTGATGAACATATTACCGTGTCCTTCAAGTCCAAGAATTTCAGAAACGCTGCCTCTTTCAAAAGCAAAGACTGGAGCTCCACTGAACATGGCCTCAATCATGACTAGACCAAATGGTTCTTCCCACTCAATTGGGAAAAGTAGTCCTTTGCTATTTCCAAGCAAATCGTATTTTTGTTTATTATCAACATTTCCTAAATACTTGACGCCGAAAAGACTAAGACCTTTTCCTCCTCCAACATGGAGGGGAGTTTTAAGGGCCTTGGAAATTTCTTTGGCGTTATGAAGACCTTTTCGTTTCAAAGAAGCTTTGCCTAGAAAACTGAAATAGGTTCTTTGATCGAGGGGAGAGTCAACAAACGGAATGTCTTTCTCCATCAGTCCGTTATAAACAAATGTTTTTCTTCCATGTCTTTTGGCATGGTCGGCAGAAATGCAGACAGTGTTTTTTGGAATTCGATCAAGATTATCCTCATTTCCATGAAGAGTGCAAACATACGGAAGTCCGTTTAACGGATGCCCATCTTGTCCACATGGAACATGGTAGTGAATGATGTCTGCATCACTTGGAATGTGATTGAAGAACTGTGAATCGGCTTCTTGTTTGGACATTTGAGAAAAATCGATCAAATTGGCGCCAGGAATTTCATAATCGCCTTTGTAACACATTAATGTAACTTTATGTCCGGCTGAAATGAGTTCCCTGGTTAGAGTCTCAATGACTCTTTCTGTACCACCGTAGTGTTTTACGGGAATCTTTTCATGGTGAATTTGAACGATATGCATTCTTAAGTTTTAGCCGAAAGTTGGGGAATTAGCCAGAATAACGCAAGGCTTAGAGAGAGAAAAGCTCCAGAGCACTGTCAATTCGTAGCGCTCTTTCGTATTCAGAAGAGTAGTACTCGGAGTACTTCTTCTCTTCGTAACAGCCTTTGAACCAGTCTTTTTTGAAATCTCCATTTCCACTGATAAGAATACCTACGACCTCCTGGGTTTGAAGATCGAGAAGCGGAGAACCACTATTTCCTGAAAAGGCATCCACACTGGCCTCAAAGTAATGTTTTCTATTGGTCGGAGACTCTTTGTTCACAGATTTGATTTCACCGCCAAGGTCGAGTTTGATTTCGAGACCGACTGGATGTCCAATCAAAATCATATCTTGTCCTTCACGAATTAAATCCCCAGTTTCATTGACAGCGAATCCTTCTGCTTCAACTTCTCGATCAAGTTCTAAAAGAGCGATATCAAGATTATTTAATGAAGTATCCGTTTTAATATTTGTTACTTTGAAAATTTGAGACTCAGAAACAACCATTTCTTTTTCGAGTTCTGAATCTTCAGGAATGAAAGACATTCCTTCTTTGTGAACACTGAAAACGATTTTGATGTCTTCTAATTTTCTTCCTTTTATACAATGGCCGGCAGTCAGAATTGATTTCTTCCCATTGGTATTGATCAAAAAGGCGGAACAAAAAGCCGGAGCAGGTTCGTTCTTAAAAGTAACTGAGTCGCATAGAGGCTCTTTCATCTGTGATTCAAAAAACTCACCATAGGTTTGGGAATTGATTTTATAAAGAGTCTGATTTTCAAATGCGCCTACTTTCTCGACTTGAGAAGTGTTGACCAACATCGCAACATTGGATGACAGGCCCAACATTTTTCCACCATCAGTGAATTGGCAGGGATTCATTCGTCCGTCTTTTCCGTAAATGGCCTTCTGAAATCTTTGACCTTGCACCTGACAGTAATCCAAGCTTTGAAAATTCTTAAGAACCGTCTCTGGCAGAATATAGCTTCCCGTCGCTGCCTCTTTTTGGCTGCAACCTAGATAGAAAATGAATAGAGGTAGAGCAATCATCCACTTTTTCATATGACAAGATGAGTCATATCACTAAATTAGATACTTAGCAAAGGGCATGAAAAAAGGAAATGGTCTAAGGGTTTGATATTATTGAAGATTTAGGATGTCGATGGAAGTCGAGACGATTCCCCCCCCAAAACTGCCATTTACTCTAAGATCGAGGGAGTTCTCCACGATAAAGGATGTGTTTTGTTCGAGGTCGATCAGCTCACCTTTTTGGCGACAATTCTCTAGCTTGAAAAAATGTCGACTTCCGATGCTCTTTTCAAAATGATAGGAGCAGTGAGTGTCATCAAAATTGATAAAGAGTGTTCCACTGCCAAGCTTCTCAAAATTATTAACTGTGATATGTCTTGGCGGTCTGACCTCAAGAATCTGGTCAACCTCATAGGTCGGATTTGAGTTGGAGAGAATCAGCTTGCTGGCCTGTGCCTCTGCCGTGGCAATGGGCATGGGTGTGAGGGCCGAAGTCGTAACAACTTCTTCAGGTACAGATTCGCGCTTGGTTTGGTAAGCGCTCAAAAGAGAATCTGTATCAATGACATCACAGTTCTGGTAAACCAGACTGGTCATCAATAGAATGGAGATGCTGAAGAAAATTCGACTTCTTCTTTGTATACTGTCCATCAGGGTTCTTATTGTAAGTCAGAACACGATTTTGACAAAGTGCGCCAAGTTGCTGAATTTAGGGAGATTCATGAGAATAGTTATTCAAAGATCACTTAAATCAAGAGTCCTCGTCAACCAAGAGGTGGTTGGGGAGATCCCAAAAGGCCTGGTTCTTCTGGTTTGCATGGAAGAGGGAGACGGGGAAGAGACTTTGGAAAAAGCAGCACAAAAAATTTTGAAACTTCGTTGTTTCGAGGATCCACAGACCTCAAAAATGTCTTTTGATCTTAAACAATCTGGTGGGGAAATTCTGGCCATCAGTCAGTTTACTTTAAGTTGGAAAGGTAAGGGTGGAAACAGACCTGGATTTGATCTTTCCATGAAGCCGGATCTGGCCAATGAAATGTTTAAAAAGTTTTGTTCTTTACTAGGAACTGAAGTCAACGTAGAAACCGGGCGCTTTGGTGAATACATGCAAGTAGAGATCACCAATGACGGCCCGGTAACGTTCTGTCTCGATTTTTAATTAAGCTTTTTGAGTCGCAGCTTCTGGAGACAAGGCACTGACCTTCTTCTCATTTCTCACAGCAAACTTCCAAGCTTTTCCAAAGATGAAGCTTAGGACAAGAGCAAAAGTAATAATGTGAACCACCTCAACTACTGTTGAAGAGGCAACATATTTTGCATCTCTGATTGGCTCAAGTGGGGCACTAGATACGATTGATGTTGGGTAAACTTTTACTGGCGTTGTCATATATGGCTCCTTTCGAATTCTTTTTTTACTTTCTTATTTTTAACTCCATTGGCTAAAAATTTTGCTGACCTCAATTTTTTCTTTTTCTGATTTAGATCGCCTTTTTTTGACTGATTTAGCTCAGTCAAAAACCCACCACAAATATTTTGCGAAGAGAGAGTGGGCTATAGGATCGACAAGTACCTGAAAAGGCGTGAAGTTTATAAATAGGATTTCGTGTTTTCAGTCACATAGTTGATTTCTCCTAAGGAAAAGCTCAGTTTTTACCGATAATGAAGAGTCATCTAGGAGTAAAAAAATGAGCATCAGTTTCCATCCCAAGGCTTTTTTCTTTTTTGAAAATGAAGACAAAGAGTTGATGAGAATTTCTCTCGCTGATGGAATTATTTTTGGAAGGCGAGATGACTGTGAAGTTGTGATTGATGATGACCGAATTTCAGGTCAGCACTTTCAAGTTCATATTACTGATGGTTTGGCCTATATCGAAGATCTCGATTCTGTTAACAAAACTTATATCAATGGACAGTTTATAGACCCTCTTAGAAAGAGACTCCTCAAAGAAGGAGATATCATTTCTGTAGGTGAGGAAATCTATGGCTTTTCCCATAAAGAAAAACTGACTTTTGATCTTCCAAAGAAAGTTAAGAAAAAGACAATGACCATTACAAATATTGAAAACCTGCAATCGCTAGACCTTGATACAAGTGGTCGACATCTTGTAGATGCCAGAAAAGATTCCAAACGTCTTTTGAACATGCTGACAGAAAGCAAGAAAATCATCAAACAACTAGAAGAAGAAAAAATTTCTATTCAAAGTTCTATCCATCAAAAATCGGAAGTCGAGGCTGAATTATTGTCCTGCCGATCAAAAATGGCAGAATATGAAGAAGAACTAAAAGATGAAGATATCGCTGTTGAAGAAGTGCAAAAGCGAATTGAGAATCACAAAAACGATATCGAAGAGTTTCATAAAAATATTCAGATTGCTGAGGCCCAAATCGCCAAGCTGAAAAAGAACATTCTTGAGTATCAAGAGAGCATCGAAGATAGAGAGGTTAGACTTCAAAACCTCTATGATGAAATGGGTGTTTTTACCCAATATGCCGATGTCCTTAAAAAAGTCGACACACTCGAATCAAGGCTTTTAACCCTCAATAGCTGTGATCAGAGGATTGCAGAAATTGAGCTGGCGATTAAGCAAGAGAAGGCCAGATACAAGCAAACCCAGAAAGAATACGGGGAAGCTGTGGCCATGGCGCGTAGCACCGGGAGTACTGGTCGCGGCCGAAAAGCTGGCTAGGCCCTATCTAGCGTATCCTTGGCGCTCCCATCTTTCCATTCCGATTCCCGACTGATACCCTTTTTTGGTCAAAACAAATAAAGGGGAACACACATGAAAAAAATCTCATTGTTGATTGTTGCGCTATTTTTGGTTTCTTGTGAAACCATCAATGGAAAATTCACGGTTACAGAATCTGTTAGATTAAAAGATGGTTCGCGTTCAGTATCTATTCCTGTTGGGAATTATAATGCTTCTCTTCGCGTGACCACAAAGAAAGTCAAATTGGAAATTGGTGATGGAAACAAGTATAAGTTTCAAATTGATCCAAATGCTATTCCTCAAAGAAATGGCAGCGTTTTCTTTTCAGCTGATGAAGTTAAACAACCATACGATGTAAGTACTACTGTAAGAAGTCATGTTTCTGAAACAGATTCAAGATCTGGATCAGAAAGCTGTTCTTATCAGCAGCCATACACTGTTTGTTATCCAGACAACAGAGGAAGAACTGTATGCCATACTGAGTACAGAACTGTTTATGGTTACAGACAAGTGCAATACAGAGTTAGAACTACTGACAAATCTCTTCTGGTAAATCTTCTAAGCCCTGGAACTGAAATGGCCGTAGCGAACTTTGAGGGGCGTGATGTAAATAGAGAAAGAAT
>SBGE01000041.1 GCA_006226755.1 Deltaproteobacteria bacterium
ACAAAATCTTTCAGTCCAAGTGTGTTGAAAATGAAATTAGGAACTCTAATACGATAGAAAATTCCTGTTTCGTGATTTTCCGAATTGATGATATTTGTCTTAGAGGCCACAACAGAATGGGCCTGTCCTTTGTCGTAAGGAATAAAAAGATCGTAGTGTTCTTGTTTTGAAAGAAAGTAGTTGATGATGTGAGTCCTGAGACTATTGATATCTTCTTTGTCGAAACTAGAGACAACAAAACTATCTGGATAATTTCTTTTGATAATTCTTCCCTTGAAAGGGTCTTTTAAAAGATCACGCTTGTTAAAAACAATCAGCTTATCCTTTCCTTCAACACCAAGTTCTCCAAGAACTTCCTCTGTCACAGCTAGATGTTTTTCATAATGTGGATCAGAGACGTCACAGACAATAATCAAAAGGTCCGCTTCTAGAGCAGACTCAAGGGTCGTTTTAAAACCATCAATCAATGTGTTCGGTAGGTTGGAAATAAATCCCACAGTATCAATCAGAATCATAGGTGGATGCGTATCAGGGTTAAGCATCCTGTAGGTAGAATCAAGAGTTGCGAAGAGTTTGTCTTCCTCAAGAATATCTACACGACAAAGTCTGTTCATCAAGGAGCTTTTTCCAGCGTTGGTATAACCAACGAGAGCCGCTGTAACAGCTTTGTTTTGTCTTTTCTTTCTTTGTTCTATTCGGGATTTTTCTACCGTTTTGACTTCTTTTTTTAGGAACTCAATTCGTTCTCTGATGATACGACGGTCAAGTTCGATCTGCTGTTCACCTTCTCCACCTTTAACACCGACACCACCTCTTTGCCTGCCAAGGTGACTCCAGAAACCGGAGAGTCTTGGGAGGACATATTGAAGTCTGGCAATTTCGATTTGAATTTTTGCCTCATTGGTATTGGCATGTTTGGCAAAGATTTCAAGAATGATGTGAACACGGTCAACAACACCAAGTCCTGTGATCTTTTTGATATTGCGAATCTGGCTGGCTGTAAGTTCAACATCAAAGACAAGAATATCGGTATCATTTTCTTTAGCATGCTCTGCAATCTCTTCGAGCTTGCCTCGTCCCAAAATTGTTCCTGGGTCTACAGTCTGTTTGTTTTGGACGTATTCACCTCGATACTCAAGACCAAGAGTTCTTAGTAGTTCTTTGAGTTCGTTAAGTGATCTTTCTGTATCAAATTTAGTCTTGTGTTCTTTTAGTTTTGGACAAACAAGAGAAACCAAAGAAGCCCTTGCGTCTGTCGCAATATGAAATTCATTATCAAGCATTTCGCTCTACCAGTATGTTATCAATCAAGCGCGCTCCCCGAGCTTGATAGGCACCTGCAATCAAGATGGTGCGAGTGTTGTCATTTATTTCTTCTAATGTATCCGCATCTAGAAATTGAAGATACTGCCATTTTGAGTCACGTAAAGCTTCAGCTCTCACTTTGGTCACCTTCTCAAGAGCTTGTGACCAAGGGTTTCTCTCAATCAAAAAAGAGAGAGCTTTAAGGGTTCTTGGAAGAACCAGTGCTTTTTCTCTTTCAGGAGGTGTGAGGTATTGATTCCTACTTGAAAGGGCCAGTCCATCTTGGTCTCTGACAATTGGACACATGTGCATTTCAACTGGAATTTCCAGATCTATCACCATTCTATCGATGACTTTGAATTGTTGGTAATCTTTCTGGCCGAAGTAAGCTCTATCAGCTTGTGCAATTTTGAAAAGCCTGTACACAACAGTTGTAACTCCCTCAAAGTGAGTTGGTCTATTGAGACCACAAAGCTTGTCTGTCAGCCCATTAACTTTTACAGAGGTGGAAAATCCTTCGGGATAGATTTCGTTTATAGATTGTGGAGCCAAGAGAATGATTTCTTTTGTTGAGTCTTTTTTATGAACTCTCATCTCAAGAGCTTTCAGATCGTCGCCGTCTTTTTGCATTGTTCTTGGATATCTTGCAAAGTCTTCATTTGGACCAAACTGCTTGGGATTCACAAAAATGGTGACAACAGTAAAGTCATTGTCTTCCATGGATCTTTGAGCGAGAGAAATATGTCCCTCGTGTAAATTTCCCATGGTTGGGACGAGACCAATTTTTTTATCAGTTACCGTCTTTCTGAATTCGAGATACTCTTTGACTGATTCGAAATATTTCATTGCTCAAGCCTCTCCAGAATGAAAGATGCGAGTTGATTTTTTTCCATGTTGTAACTTTCAAACTCGATACCGTCTTTAAGAATCATGTATTCCGCTTGATCCACATTAAAACCCTTCTGTTCCTTCCCGTTGGCACCACTGTTCACAAGAGTTCCAACTAAAAGATCCACTGGTTTTCTTCTGTATTTATCCAGCATGATTTCTTTAGTGAGTTCGGCTTCCGCCGCGAAACCGACAATCTTCTGTTTATCTTTTTTTATTTTAAGAACATTTGAAAGAACGTCCTCATCTTTTCTGATGGCGAGAGCTTCTGTCATTTTTTCTTTCTTGAGTTTCCCTTCTGAAAGATCGAATTTGATATCGCTGATTGCCGCAGGTGTGATGTAGTTGTCATAATTTTCAACCTTACTCAAAACGGCTCGGTTCATTTCTTCTGTTGTCGTGACTCTTTCAATAGAGAAGAGTGGATGATGAGTAAGATGTTCAAAGTCATTGGTTGCATTTTTTCCCGCAATGACATGAACCACATAACCCTTTTGAAGGGCCTCTTTTGCCAATAAGTATGAAGTCTTTCCACTTGATGGATTAGTTAAAAAACGAACGGAATCTAATGGAGATAAAGTTGCTCCTGCTGTAAGTAAAATGGAGCGTCCATTATTCTTCGCTGAATAGGTTTCAGTCATTTCGCTGAGGGTTTTAACCTCGGCAAGTTTTCCTTCACCGTGATCACCACAGGCGAGTTCTCCACTCATGGTGGGGTGAAGAAGCAATTGAGGAAGTGACTTGAGCTTTTCGAGCCTATCAAAATTTTCTCTAACAAAAGGGTGATTCAACATCTGAGTGTTCATCGCAGGGAAAACCAAGATCGGTTTGTCCTGAGGAATGGCTAAGAAGACAGAACTCAAAAGATCTGAAGCTTCGCCATGAACGAGACGGCTCAAGGTGTTTGCTGAAAGAGGAGCAAGGACAAATCTGTCCGCCCATTTTGCAAGATCGACATGCAATACAGGAGCATCGTTTTCATTTTTTGGATATTGAAAATCATCGCCAGAACTATAAACCGCTGTCGCGCCAAGGTAGCGATAGACTTCAGGCACGACAAATTTCTCTGCCCCTTTGGTCAGGATGACTTTTACTTGATGGCCTTTTTTCACAAGGTCACGAGCAAGATCCAATGTCTTGTAAGCGGAGATTGATCCAGTCACTCCCAACAAGATGTTCACACTTCCTCCAGCGATTGAGCTAAACACCGCTTTATGTCATAAGTAGGAGATTTTGGCAAAATTAGCAATGCGTCAAGTGGTTGGATTCAGCTCACGATAAAAGGTGTAAAGCGCCTGATGAATCAGATTTTTATCGTAAACCACTTCACATTCAGTCCCAAGAAAAGGACGGACCTTTTGTGCGTTTCCACCGGTTAGGTAAATCTTGGCCGGAGAGTAGAGTTTGATAAGTTTTTCAAAGACCGCTTCGAGGTAAACTTTGGCAGATTCTGTAATGGCAGAGTCCGTATCTTGAGGAAGTTCAATCTGTCCTTCCTTGATCTGGTTTTCTTCCAAGCGAGGAAGTGCCGCTCCCCATTCATAGCTATTGAGGTAAACCTGAAGACCTGGAAAAATGAATCCACCTTCAAAGCCAATTTTTGATACACAATCAATGGTGAGATAAGTTCCTGCATCAATCACCAATGAACGTTTAAAAGCTGTTCGACTTGGATGTTCAGTTTTGAAGACGTGATAGGCACAAATCATTCTGTCTTCACCGAGTGTATTCGAGTAATGAATAGGCATTTCAAGAAAAGATTTTTCTTCACGATAATTCAGAGGACGAATAAGTTGAGTGGGGAATTCAATCGGTTCACCAACACAACTGAATGCACCTTTTGAGTTCATGAGTTTCACATCATTCATGAATTCATCATAGGTGATTACTTTTTGAAGTTTATCTTCTTCAAAAAGAGCTACTTTGCAATTTGTGTTTCCACGATCAATGGTGATGATCATTGGCTTCCTCAAGTTTGCTTTTGTTTCTGGTTTCTTCAAGATATGTCGAAATCAAATTTTTCTTCAATTCGAACATGTCTGAAACTGGTGTACAAAACTTGGGAGGTTGGTGTTTTCCCATTTTTAATAGGTCGTTGATAACCAAGACTTGTCCATCTGTTTCATATCCACTACCAATCCCAATGGTTGGGATCTCAAGGGCATCAGTGATTTTTTTGGCGAGTTCTTTTTCTACACATTCCAAAACAAGAGAAAAGACTCCGGCTTCTTGAAGCTTCAATGCTCCTTCCATAAGGGCCTTGGCCGATTCATTATCTTTCCCATGGGTATAGTATCCACCCATTTGATGAACAGATTGAGGAGTGAGTCCGATATGTCCCATGACTGGGATCCCGTTTTCAACCAGACGCTTGATAAGTTCAAGATGGTGAGGATGACAACCTTCAAGTTTTACCGCCTCAGCTTTCGTCTTTTGAAAAAGTTCGACAGCGGCTTCGAGGCCTTGTTGAAAATGAGTGTAAGTTCCAAAAGGGAGGTCGACTACGACAAATTTATTTTTCGCGCCTCTTTTTACTGCAGATCCAAAAGTAATCATATCACCTAGAGTGACTTCAACAGTTGTTTCATAACCAAGAACTACGTTTCCTAAGCTGTCTCCAACCAGGATTAGATCGAGATCTGTTTCATCCAGCATGGATGCTGTTTGGAAGTCGTAACAAGTCAGCATTTGAAGAGAGTCATTTTTTTTGACTCGTTTAAAACTTCTAAGCGTTCTGGTTGTATGAGCTTTTTTCACTTTTGATCCTTGTAAAACTCATCATAGACGGATGGAAGTTTCGACTTCTTCCAGTCATCCAGGACTTGTTGTCTGAGTTCATTTGCTTTGGTTTCATCGACTTGTGAATCGAATTGACCTGAAGAAATATCTTTCCAGAGGGAATCTAATTTTTTTTGGTACTCATTGTCAAAGATCAGCTTCTGGGCCTTTTCACCACCTATCAAGGCGTTAGGACTAATGAGTTTGAAAAAGCCTTCTGGACCAAATTTGAGCATGGCGTCAGCGATGAGTTTGACCTCCATCCAGCACTCGGTGAAGGCGACTTCTGGGTGAATTCCTTTGTCGATCAAGAAATCGAAACTCTTTCTGGCGCCGTAAGGAAGAAGAGAACAAAGGACTGACTGTTCACTAAAAAGATCGGCCCAGGTTTCGTCTTTAAAAGTGGCCTGGATCTTTTTGGTGATTCCAAGTTTATTACTAAGAACCTCTAGGAGTTCACTTGATTTCCCTTTGGGATCAGAGAGAACTGCCACTAGGTTTTCCTGACTGAGATAACGCTCTCTAAGTTCTGAGGCGATCGCTTTTGGGGCCAAAAGAAGGTGATTGACCTCAGGGTAAGTCTTCTCAAAGTCATAGCGAAGGTAACTGTAGCCATGGGCATAGATGAAATTTTTTTGATTCAGGTTCAGTTTTTTTGAAAGTTCTTTGGCGATCAGATGATGGGTGTCATCAGGTGTTAAGAAAACAAAAATTTCTCCAAGTTGTTCAAGCTCATCTTCAAATGTGAAGACATTTAGTCCCGCATTTTTAGCTTGAGAAATACTTGGGCTTTCTGGGCGCAGCAATAGATTAACCTGGAGACCAGAGTCCTTAAGGTTTGCCGCCCAGGCCTTAGCCTGAGAGCCGTATCCGATTATTGTGGCGCGCGTTACTTGCATTCTTTTCCTTTTTGAAAAGGACTAGCTATCATGGGGAGCGATATGAATCAAACTCAAATCTATGACCAGCAATTCAATGTTTTAAGTGGCGGGATTTCTCCTTTCTCTCGGGCATTCTTATATGGAGAAAGCGTTTTTGCGACGATGAGAATTAGTGGAGGGAAAATCCTTTTCCTTGAGGATCACCTTTATCGACTTGAAATGGGATATCACTGGTTGTTTGATACTGAAATTGCTTTCCCCATGGATCATTTGAGCAAAGGCCTATTGTTACTTTCTCAGTCTTATAAAGAGGCCAGGATAAGGGTGACATTTCATTTGAATAATAATTTATATGAATTTGTTCCATCTTCTGAACAACCGGAGTTCATCGTCATGGTTACCAATCTGGAACAAAAATTTTTAGATGAAATCGGAGATGTTAAAATTGGTATATGTGATGAACCCTATGTCAGAGGTGTTCCACATTTTGCCAAAGTTGGTTCATACCTTCATCAAGTGAAAAAATTAAAAGAATTTAGAAAGAATTGTTTTGATGATGTTTTATTCTTAGATGATCACCGACGTTTGACTGAAGCCTCCACCAGTAACATCTTTTTTCGAAAGGGAGAGTTGCTCATGACACCTTCTTTGAGTGAAGGTTTGTTGGATGGAGTGATGAGAAAAAACATTATTCGTTATGTTAAAGATGCCGGATGGAAATTTACTGAAGGGCATTTTGATATTTATAATCTGCTTGAGTCTGATGAAGTTTGGCTCTGTAATTCCTCTGGAATCAGAGTTGTCACTCAAATTGATAATGAATCATTCAGTAAATCTGAATGGACTGAAAAACTGAGACAGTTGGTGCTTAAGGGAATTGAAAATGACCAAAGTTCTTGAAGTGAAATGTCCTCAATGTGAGGGGAAATTCAATTATTATTCTTCCGAATTCAGACCTTTTTGTTGTGAAAGGTGCAAGATGATCGATCTTGGGCACTGGTTTTCAGAAAACTATGCTGTTGCTTCTAATGAGCCATTGAAAGAACAAGATATAGATGAAATTCAGAAAAAACTTGAGGAAGAGTATGAAGGCTAAGCTCTCCAAAAAACAAAATCAGGAAATTCTTGATTTCATGAGAGAGGTCGCTGTCACGGCCGGCAAAAAGCTGGTTCGCTACCAAAAGAAACTCGACACATTATCTGTTTCAATCAAACAAGCACAAGGTGTTGCCAGTGAAGCAGATCATGCTTCAGAAGAATTGATTATCAAGGCCATTAAAAAGAAATTTCCAGAACATTCTATTCTGGCAGAGGAAGATGCCTTCAAAAAATTCGGAGACGGCAAAGAGGCCCTTGATCATTTTAAGAAAGAAGAGTGGTGCTGGATAATAGATCCTCTCGATGGGACACATAATTTCCTTGCGGGCATGGACTATTTCGCAGTTTGCATTTGTCTCGCATGGAGAGGCGTTCCCCAAGTTGGCTTGATACATCGTCCAGTTAATGGTGAAACTTTTCACGCCATTCTGGGAGAAGGAGCTTGGGTCAGCCATCTCGACTCAGGAAAAAGAGCTCAAAAAATTCATGCTACAAAATCCAGTAAGAAGTTAAGAGAGTCGATGTTGGTTACTGGTTTTGCTACAGAAAAGGGCGAAGTCTTTGATCGTGAATTTGATCAATTTCGTAAGATAATGGGAAAAAGTCGAGGAATCAGGCGAATGGGGTCGGCTGCTCTCGATCTTTGCTATGTGGCCTCGGGTATTTTTAGCGGCTTTTGGGAAAGGGGACTCGCCCCATGGGACGTTGCTGCATCTGGTTTGATATGTCTTGAGTCTGGGGTGAAAGTAACCAACTATGAAGGTCAGAAGTTTCACCCATTTCAAAAGTCTATCATCGCCGCTAGGAATCCGGTTTACTCTGAATTGATTTCACTTTTTGATTAAGGAACTCGATTCCTTCTGATTGTAAAAAATCCTAGCCAGGTTTATAATTTTATTAGGGTTTGGAAGATACTTGAGCTTCCAATTCCGGATTATTGATATAAAGAAGTGCCACTTTTTCCAAGGATGGAATCCGTGTCGGAAACATTAAATCTTATTCTCACAAAATTTACTGATGAAGCTATTACCATCACGTCACTTTTTCTTGTGGTTGTGATGTGTTTGATTGTTGCTTATTGGCTCTACAATCGAAAGAAGCTTCATAAACTTTCACACCAGATTCCAGCGAGTGTTGTAAAAAACTATCTCGATTCGATCATTCAAAATTCAAATGCATTGAAGTCGTCGCTTTTTAGAGGGGGCGGTTTGGATATTACAGAAGGGATTCCATCTGTTCTTCCTACTGCTGATCTAACTGCAGGACCTGTTTCTCTTGCTGGAGACAATAGTGAAGAGCTGAATAGAAAAAATGCAGAGATTAATGCTCTTAGAACTCAGATCAGTGAAAAAGACGGAATGATTTCAGATCTTCAAAACAAACTGGCCAACGCTGGTTCAGGAAGTGATGAGTGTCCAGGTCATATTGAAGAAATTGAAAGACTAAAGGCTGAACTTGCGGCACTACGTGATCAGTTGGCCGCAGCTGAAGCCAACGCCGGAGGCGGTGGAGGCGGAGATGATGCCGCTCTCGCTGAGATTACAGCTGAGAGAGATGAGTTGAAAGAGCGACTCATGGAATATGAAATTATTGAAGAAGACCTTGCAAACCTTAAAAGACTTCAACAAGAAAACGAGCAACTTAAAGCTTCTCTTGCAGCTGGAGGTGGAGCTCCTCCACCAGCGGCAGAACCTGAAGAGGAACCTGTTGCGGCAGCTCCAGAAGAACCAGAAGAAGATTTCTCAGAACCTGAAGTTGCAGAAGTTGATGAGCCAGAAGAAGCTCCAGCAGAAATCGATCTTGGTGGTGCAGGCGATGAGCCAGATGACTTTGATGCCATGTTGGCCGGAGCCGGCGGCGGTGGTGGAGAAGATGATCTCGGTGGCATGATGGGTGGCGCCGGTGGAACTGACAATATTGAGACGAAATCGTCTGGAAGTCAGGAAACTGAACAGAAATCAGCAGAAGAGCTTCTCTCTGAATTTGAAAAAATGCTTGGTTAAGCTTTTTCAAGAGAGTCGTTGCCTTATAACAAGAGAGAGAGATGTGAAAAAAGTCCTGACTTCATTGGCGCTTATATCAGTGGTTTCAACTTCAGCGGTATTTGCGAAAGGGGCTCCGACGATTGCTCCTGCTCCTGCAAAGAAAACTGCTAAAGCTGAACCAGTTAAAAAAATTGCACCGAAATTTGATCAGACTACTCTCAAAGGGCAAATCCTTTCTGGATTTTATCACCTTGGAAATGACAAAGACTCCAAAGCTATCTTGAAAAAGAAAGTCATCAAGGCCGGTGGGGATGCGGTTCCCGCACTTGTTGAAGTCATGAAAAAAGATATCTATCCAGATAATAGTCGTTGGTTGGCAACAATGATGTTGGGCCGTGTGATGGGTAAGAAAGGTGCTGCTTATATTGCTCGCTTCATGGAACATCCAAGTTGGGTACTTCGAATGGCCTCTCTCAAAACTCTCTTGGCCTTGAATGCGAAGGAATATGGCGGTTATTTTGCCAAACTTCTTAAAGACAGTTCTTTTATCGTCAGACATCAAGCTTTGGAAAACATCAGACTACTTGGACTAAATCAGTACGCTCCACATGTTTGGTCGATGCTTTACGATAAGAAAAATTATTATGAAAGTAAGAAATCCAAGTCGGTTAAAAGAACTAACATCATCAAGAACGTTGTAACTGCAGTCGGTGATTTGAAATTTGAAAAAGCTTCAGATCCACTGTTTAAAATGATTCAAAAAGATCGTTACGAAGATATGTTTCACGAAATTGAATATTCTCTTGAGCAAATTACAGGAAAGAAATCGCCAAAAGGTGATCGTAAAATCAAGAGAAGATTCTGGAAGAAGCAAAGTACTGCGGCCCTGACTCTTTAGAAGTTAGCTTCCTGTTCTTTGGCCTTTTTCTCTTCGATTTTCTTGAGTCTTCGGTCAACTGCAAGAATTCTTTCGATTCGGTAAAGGATGGTCTTTTCAAGAATTCCATCACTTCTTACGACTTTCCACCCTTGTAGAAAATCGTTTTCAACCATTTGTCTTTTGAAGACTGTGACTTTCGTTACTTCTCGAGTTCCTCTAAAACCTTTAACGACGTTTAGGATGAGTTTGAATCTCGCGGCCTTGACGGCATCACGGCTTCCAAATGAGTCTGCAAAGTTAAGCTCAAGTGTGTTGTCGATCCATCTCGTTTTGATAATCCCAGCTTCCTGATTATGAAGCGCGAGATCATATTTTTGCATGATCTGTAAAACTGCCTGCCAGGTTTGAGAATAATCATTTCTGAAGACTTGAGATGGAATTTCGAACTCTTCCGCAATATATTGAAATTGTTTGTAAGATGAACAACCCCAGATTGATGCTCCAAGGCAGATCAGGATCAAGTATGTTCTGAATCGGGTAAACAATTGGTCAAATCTTCTTAAAATCATTATATTAATTTTAATCGGTTACCGTTTCTGTGACAAATCATTTGAGGAGTAGGAATGCCTGGTACGGTTGATACATTGAAAAAGGTCTTGAACCATGAAGCAGATGTTCTAAGAGCAGCTGCTGATAGACTTCAGCAAGATCAGGCCGACAAACTTTGCCAGCTGTTTCAGCATTTGATGGACAAAGGCGGAAGTCTTGTCTTTTCCGGAGTAGGAAAGTCCGGAATTGTCGCCACCAAACTTGCTTCAACTTTCTCAAGCCTTGGACTTCCAAGCTTCTTCCTACATCCCATTGAGGCCCTTCACGGAGATCTGGGGAGACTAAGCAAGAATGATGTCCTCGTTCTTCTTTCCAAATCAGGAGCGACAGAAGAATTGATGAAGATGATACCCTACGTTCCTGTGGGAAGTGAATTTCGAGTGGGTCTGCTTGGAAATGCCAATTCAAAAATTGGTGAACAGTGTTCGCTGGTTCTTGATTGCTCTGTGGACAGGGAAGCTTGTATCAATAATCAGGCCCCAACCACGAGTTCAACTTTGGCGATGGCCATGGGGGATGCCATGGCAGTACTTTTTGAAGAGTTTGTTGGACTTTCCAAAGAGGGATTTGCTGCAAATCACCCAGGTGGACTTCTTGGAAAAAGTCTTCGTCTTAAAGTCAGTGATCTCATGTGGAAAATTGATGACTGCCCAATTTTGTCTGAGGGTGAAACGCTAAAAACTGTGATTCTTGAGATGACTAATAAGCCGGTTGGAGGTTGTGCGATTTGTAATAACAACAATCAGCTACTCGGAATTCTGGTTGAAGGTGATATTAGAAGAACTTTTACCAAGGCCAATCAGGGGCTTGAGACAAAAGTTGAAGATATCATGAATAAAACACCAATCACTGTTGGACCAGATGATTTGGCCTATGATGCTCTTATTTTGATGGAAAAAAGAGATAAGCCTGTTCATCTGTTGCCGGTTGTAGAAAATGGAATCTTTAAGGGGTTTTTGAGACTTCACGATCTCTTGAAAGAAGGCTTTTCAATTCAAAGCTGATTTCTTTCCAAATCTTCGAACAATGAACATCAAGAAATAAAGAACCACTGTAATGATGACGGTTCCCCAGATTCCTAAAATCTGAAAGAGAGTAGGATTTCTTTTATTGGTTTTAACCTCTAGATCAAGAATATTGGCCTCTCCAATTCCAAGACGTTTACTTTCAGAACCATCTTGATTGAGAAGGGATGAAATTCCAGTATTGGTCATTCTCACAATAGGAAGATTGAATTCAAGAGCTCTCCAGTGGGCCAAGAAGAGATGTTGATAAGGTTCAGCAGTATCTCCATACCAAGAGTCATTGGTAATATTGAGTAGAAATTGAGGTTGAGTCTCCACACTGTTGAGATACTCTCGAATAAAAGAGCTGAAGAGTATTTCGTAGCATATGGCAGAAGTAAAAGGCGTGCCATTTATAGTAGTGAATAAAGTATGTTTTTTCCCTTTGGCAAAGAAGCTGATGTTTTGCAAAGACTTGGCAAAAAATCGGTTCATTGGTCCAAAGGGAAGGCTTTCTCCGAAGGGGATAAGTTTCATCTTATGATAAACATCTTTGAGTTCTGCAGATGACGTGAAATGAAAAGCTGTGTTGTATTCAGATTCAAAAAAATACTCATCATACTTGTTTTTGTCATATCCACCAACAAAGAGTTCAGCACCACTTTCTAGGATGGTATCTTTAAAGATCTTAGGTACTGACGATTGATTTATTTTCATGGCATCAGCACTCAGAAGTCTAGGGTATGCAGTTTCTGGCCATACGATCAAATCAACTTGTTGATCACTTTGTTTCAGGCTCAATGTTTTGAAAGTTTCGACAACTTGATTGACAGCAAAAAGTTTGCCTTTTTCACTGTTGATTTTTATGTAATTTCCAATATTGGCCTGGACCAATCTAATTCTATTGGTTGAGTCGGTCTGCTCGGGAAGTTGAATCTTTAATGAGAAGTTAAGAATCAGAAAAAG
>SBGE01000283.1 GCA_006226755.1 Deltaproteobacteria bacterium
TTGGCCTTACCTGTTGAAAGCGAGTACCAGCCTGGGTTCTCTTTATATTCTCTTTTGCTGGTTTTCCAGGCATTGGAAAAAGCGTCTCTAAAGTGATTAGACCATTCTTTTGGAGGTTCTAGTTCTCGTTTTCCTTCTCTATGACCTTGAACTGCATCTAAAAAACTTTTTACAGTGTAATCAAAGGCCAGCGGATATTCACCAAAGGAAGGAATAACTGCCGGTCCGTAAAACGTAACGAGTCCGGTGTAAGAATGAATCGCCATATGAAGACTGGTGACGTCGCTGTATCCCGTGATAATTTTAGGGTTAGCCGCTATTTCGTCAAAGTCTAAATGTTCAATCATGGCGTTCGAAGAGACGCCGCCAATCGTCGACATTAAACATTTTACTTCTGGATAGCGAATCAATTGCATGAATTCTTCGGCCCTCTCTTGTGGAGTTCCTGATCGATAGCCTTCTGATGTGTATTTTTCAGTTAAAGTCCCTAGGACAACTTTGAAACCAGCTTTTTCAATTTGCTTGATCCCATGTTCAAATTTTTCTTTGAACCAAACATGACAGGGTGAAGAGGGGGTATAGATGCCGATTGTATCACCAGGTTTGAGGGCCTTGGGTTTAATCAGTTCCATAGCTTATTCCTTCGATGTACTTTGTAAATTCATCTGGGATGCGTGCAACTTTACGAGCGTCATAATCAAAAAAGGCCATTCCTGTTTTTCCTCTGGCAATTTCTTTCTGGTCACTTTTTCTTACCAAAAGATAATACAACTCAAAGCCAGTGTTTCCGATCTCTCCAAGTAAGAGAGTTGAGTCAAGCTGATCACCTTGGAAGCCTTCCGCTCTATATTGAACCTGGGAATCAGTCATGATCAAACTTGAGCCAAAGGCCTTGAGTTCGCTGAAACCATACTCTTTCAACCACTGAACTCGCATGTCATGAAAAATCGCCAGCACTTTATCGTTAGAGAGGTGACCGCCATAATTCATGTCGTCGATTCTTAAAGTGTGCTGTGTTTCAAAAAGTTTCTTTTCTGGAAGTTTTAACTTTAGTCTTTCCAACTTATGACGCCTTGATTAAAACTGAATAGATCAAGGATAACGCCAGAAGATGGAAAGAACAACCGACGGACAAATTAGAATTGGAATCATGGACTCAGGAATCGGAGGCTTTTCGATTCTTGCCGAGATCCATCAGCTTCTTCCTGGAGTTGAAATATCTTATTTTGCTGATGACAAGAATGCTCCTTATGGAAACTTGAGTTCAGAAGCTGTTGTAGAGCATACTCGAGCCGCAATACAAGCTCTCATTGGGCAGGGGGCTGAACTGATCGTGTTGGCCTGTAACAGTGCGACGGCAGTTGCAATTGATCAGATGCGAACTGAATTTCAGATTCCTTTTGTGGGAGTCGAGCCCTACGTTAATGTCATTCACAAACAGTCTTTTGATCTTTCAAAAGATAGAATTGGAATCTTGACCACAACGATGACGGGAGAGAGTAAACGGTTTAAACAGCTCTTAGATCGCTTTGATCCCAATGGTCATTTGCATGCCTATAAAAGTCCTCATCTTGCTCAGCTTATAGAGCAGCTGTTTAAGCACGGTTGGGAAAAAGATATTACAGACAAGATTATCGATGAACTTTCTTTTGTGAAGACTTCTGGTTTGACTCACTTGATTCTAGGTTGCACTCATTATCCTTTGATCGGAGAGTTTATTGATCGGGAATTTGACTTGAAAGTCATCTCTCCCTGTCCTCATGTGGCACGTAGAGTTAAAGAATTGCTTCCAAATCTTGATGACACAATGAAAAAAGTCACCACATTTAACTTTTATTCATCCATCAGGGCCAGTTGGGTGGAGCAAAATTTTTCCTCTCTGCTTGGGGCCTTACGGCCACTCCCTAAAAGGGTATAAATTCGGGGTTCATTTTTAAGTTTGGAAAAGGAGAACCCCATGTCCAAAATCACAGATATCAAAGCAAGACAAATTATCGACTCACGTGGAAACCCAACCGTTGAGTGTGATGTTTATACAGAGAAAGGAAACTTGGGGCGAGCAGCTGTTCCAAGTGGAGCTTCTACTGGAACTAGAGAGGCCCTGGAGCTCAGAGATGGTGACAAGTCATACTACGTTGGAAAGAGCGTGAGAAAAGCTGTCGCCAACATCAATGAAAAAATCAAACCCATTCTTATTGGCAAAGAAGTGACGGATCAAAAAGGTCTCGACCTTGCCATGCTCGAGCTTGATGGTGACGATTTCAAAAAGAACCTTGGGGCCAACTCAATTTTGGCCGTGTCTATGGCCGCTTGTCGTGCTGGAGCACTCGATGAAGGAAAACAGCTTTTCGAATACATGCATGACAAATTAAACATCCCTAATGATGCGAATGGTGCTTATAGGCTCCCTGCTCCTTTGATGAATATTATCAATGGGGGAGAGCACGCTTCAAACAATCTTGATATTCAAGAATTCATGATTGTGCCTCATATGAAAAAATCATTTAGCGAAAACTTCAGAGCAGGAGTTGAAACTTTTCATGCCCTTAAAAAAGTTCTTCACGATGGTGGTCATAGTACAAATGTTGGTGACGAAGGTGGATTTGCTCCAAACCTAAGCTCTCATGAAGAGGCCATTGATTGCATTTTGAAGGCCATTTCAGACGCTGGTTACAAGCCTGGTGTAGACATCAGTATATCTCTAGATGCTGCAGCTTCTGAGTTCTACAAAGACGGCAAATATCATATGCAAGGTACTGAATATTCAAGTGATGACATGGTCAAATATTACTCAGATCTGACTGAAAAATATCCGATATACAGTATTGAAGATGGACTGGATGAATCCGACTTTGATGGTTGGGTAAAGCTGACAGCTGCTCTTGGAGACAAGGTTCTTTTGGTTGGAGATGATCTTTTTGTAACCAACAAAAAAATCTTCGCTGAAGGAATTGAGAAGAAGCAAGCAAACTCTATTCTGGTTAAAGTGAATCAGATTGGAAGTTTGACAGAGACCTTTGAAACTCTCGAACTTGCTTTTAAAAACAACTTCAAGGCCATTATCAGCCACCGTTCTGGAGAAACTGGAGATAGCTTTATTGCCGATCTTGCAGTGGCCTCTGGAAGTGGACACATCAAAACTGGATCTGCCAGCCGTTCGGACAGAATGGAGAAGTATAACCAACTTCTTCGAATCGAAGAGATCCTTGGCGATAAGGCCAGATTTGATCCGGTAAAATAACCAATCAATCAGGGTTCTCTTCAAACTTGAAAGAGAACCCTGCATGCAAAAACTCAAGTTCGTCCATTCATCACGCATCATCAAAGACCAGTACTTGGGGTATAGCTTCTATGCTTCTCTTTTGATGTGGCTTGGTAGCTGGGGTATCGATTCAAGTCCTTTTCATCAGAATTTCTTTCTTTCAGGTCTACTTCTTGGAAATTTATACTTTTATTATTTTGCATACGGTTTGGTTGGCGCTTCGAGGCTCTTTCTCTTCCCAGCCTATTTTCTGTTTCAGACTCTTTGCTTGATAGGTGTTTCGTTTGAACAAGAAACAATTGGACCGCTCTATTTGAGTATTATTCCTTGTGCCGCTGGCCTGTATCACTTTATCTCCAAGGATCTCTCGTTTAATCAAGAGCACTTTTTCAAAGGGGCCAGCCTGGCCGTGATATCTGTGTTGATGTACACAGCAGTGAATGGAGTGACTCATAAAAACCTTTTAACTCCAAGAGAAGTTGTATTTGTTGGTGGCTTTGTTTTGTGGTTTGCAGGAATAGTTTTTTGGGGAATGCGAATGGCCTTCAAAGAAAATAGAAGTGTCATTCATTCGATTCTAAGAAGACAGCACTCGAGTGAACATGATGATAAAGAGTCCAAAGACAAATACTTCTATCATGACCTGATTAATATGACTCATGGACTGAACATGTACTTGGGACATAAGGTCTCAGGTGGAAATAGTCTTGATTACAATGAAGTCAAAACACTTCGAAATGAAATCAAAATGATTCAATCTTTGATTAAGGATCATTACAAGTATGGACATAAAAATCTTTTTGGAACTTATGAGTTTGTAACTTTTGATTTTGCCAAAGACTCCATCCTTAAGATGGTAAAAAGTTATCTTCCTGATTCGTTGGTAGATTCCCATTTTGTCTACAAAGGGATGATCAGTGAACATGCTGATTTTGAAGATTCCCAAAAATGCCTAGTTCACTTTCCAAGCTTTTATCGAATCATGAATAACTTGGTTAAAAACATGGCGGAAGATCAAACCAAAGAAGCTGAGTTTGTCTTTGATTATGATGAGACAGGTCTGTCCATTACAGCTAAAAGCAAAGTTTTCAGACTTGGTGAAGATAATGAAAATCTGGCCAAAGATCTCTCGGCCATTATCATGGGCGGAGATAAATACTCTTCTGATGACAAGGCCAATGGTCTTGGTCTGAAATCAATCGCAAATCTTTGTGAAGAACAAGGTGGAGAGTTTTCTTTTTCGATTACTGAAGGATACTGGGTCAATTCAATCAAGCTTCCAGCTTACACTCAATCCATAGACAAATCTTTTCAAAGAAAAGCAGCCTAAAAACAATCTTTTACATCTGTCCTTAGATTTTGTAATCTTTTATAAGGATTACTCAAAGGGCTTCATGGATGAAGAAATACCTGATTGCCATTCTCTGTTTTGTCGGAAGCCTCCAGGCCCAGGAGGAATCCAGTCTGCTATATCGTCCTTCAGCTGCTCACGTTGGTTGGAAGGCCTATGAGATAAATGCTACAGCTGAAATGTGGAAGACAACATCGAGGATAGACAGTCTCGGTGTCGAGCAGCCATTTGTAGATTCAGAAGATTTTGGACGTTTCCAAGGTGGTTTGGATCTGACCTATGGTATCGGAAAGCAATTAGAAGTTCGACTTGGTTTCAATTATCGTCAAAACAGTTCAATCAATAGTACGGGTGAGAGTTTATCTGCCGCTGGCCTAGAATCAGTCTGGGGAGGCGCCAAGTATTCAATCATTACCCCAAGCTCTCCATGGATATTTGCGCTAGATGTACAATACCGGCAAACAGTTTTTACGACTGAACAATACATTCCAGGAACAGTACCGACTAATGAATTAGTTTTAGGAGATGATGGAAAAGAAATAACCTTCGGTCTTCATCTTGCGAGAAGATTTTCCAAGACGGGAAGTTTTAGCAGTTTTTTGGCCTTCAATATGCCTCCAAATGATCTTAGTCAGGAAGTTGTTTATGATGCTCATTTTGCTTGGGCATGGACAAAGTGGGCGTGGATCATGGGAGTTGAAGGAATCTATTCCCTAGGAACTGATGATTTTGGTTCAGCTGCAGAAACAAAGCCTCAAATTGCCAGCGGTTCGACTTATCTATACAACAGCATCAATAGAGAAAAGGTCATGCCTTATCTTCAACTCAATAAGGCTTTCACTACATGGAAACTTGGTCTTAAAGGTGGAGTTGTCGTAGCAGGTCAGAGTACTGACATAGGCTATGAAACAGGTGTGACCATTACCTGGAGCTCAAAGGGTGTCTCGAAGGATGAAAGAGTCATTTCCAAATTTAAAGAATATGAGATTGAAGGCTCCGTTATCAAAGTATCTCCGCGTGGAAAATTCATCAAGATTGATCAGGGTCTGGCCCAGGATGTGGAAAAAGGAATGAGATTTGATATTTTCAAATCTGATTTTTTTGGAGGAAATGTACTTGTGGCGACAGGCGTCGTATACGAAGTAAACTCCGATAGCTCGATTGTGAAGCTGATTAAACGATTTAATGAAATCAAGATTGAAAAAGGATTCACGGCGAGAGGTTATTAGCCGACCAAAATGAACGGGAAAGAAAAGCCCCTAATTCAATGTTGTAAGTTCAATGAGTTAAGGTAAACTATTACTAGTTTCAAATATTCAAACAAGGATTCTTTCATGAGGTTGAGCCTCCAAAAACTATTCTTTTTGTTCACTCTTTTCGCATTGACGACAAATGTCCATGCAAAGAGATTTACTTCTCAATACTGTGAGTTCGAACTTCCTCCAGGTTGGGAATGTGCCCTTGAAGGTACGGAGTGGGTTTGTCAGTCAAGTAACAAGCAAAGAAAGAAAGAGGCCATCATTATTCTTGCTGCCAAGATTCGTGGAAGCCAGGATTCTTTAGATATGTACATGGCCTATCTTAAAAAACAGAAAACATTTACTCTTCCAGGTGGAAAGACTCAGGTTTCAGAACCTAAGTATTCTAATATGAAGACAATCAACAACCACAGATGGGTTGATTCACTTCACATGGCCTCTGAGGTTCCAGGATTCTACACCAGATACCTTGCAACAGTTAAAGAAGACCTTGGTGTTGCTGTAACTTTCTCTGTTTCTAAAGACCATTATGAAGCTTACAAAGGTGTTTTTGATCGTGTGATTGCAACACTAAGAGTGTTCAGACAAAAGAATGCTGCCAACAGTAACTTCAAAATCAAGAAACAAAATGAAGATCTTCTTGAAGACACAACCTTTATTCCAGATGATCGTCAGTTTGATGTTGGTTATCAGAAGAAGAAGTCTTCTGGTGGTGGAGCTGGAGATACCGGAACTATCATTATCATCGTCCTAGCTGCAGCTGGTGGTGCTTTTGCCCTCAAGAAAATGAAAGGCGGCAAAGGCGGAGCCAAGAAAAAGAAAAAGAAATAAGTAAAAATAAAAAGCTTGAAACAAAAAGGGCTCCATTCGGAGCCCTTTTTTTATGTCTTATTCACTTATTGTTGCAGGAGGGTTGCCACCTTCGTCAAAGAAGTTAGGGTAGGCAGACTTCATATATCTGGTAGTGATGATTTTAAAGATGTCTTCATCAGGTCTATCAGTGATATCACCCTCAAAAGTTCCTTGCTCATTCATTCCTGCTGCGATGGCATTTGGATCAACGCCAACTTCTTCAGTAGTCCCTGGATTTTCTTCGTTACCGAAGTCAAATCCAGCGAATTCGTCTTTCGCCTTGGCACTTCCCGCAGGAGCCGCTTTGGCCACTGGAGCTGGCGCAGGAGCAGCTTTAGCGATCTTGTCGATGTCTTCAGAAGTAAGCCCCTGAGAGCCACCAATCGAGGCTAGGGCACCTTTTTGGTCAGCATTAAGGCTGTTGATTTGATCAGTCATCATTTTAGTAAGTTTTGCTCTCATTCCCCTTCCTTGAGAGCCAAAAGGAATAGCATTTTTACCTTCTGCTTTTCTTCTATCATTTATTTCTTTTTGAAGATCTCGAAATTTTCGATTCATTTTACCTGCAAACTGACCAAGTTGAGCTCCATCAGTTTGGGCTCCTGCCATATTCCCTGAGTAGAGATTATTAGCTGAGCTTTTGAACAAGCTCATTGGCTCAGAGACAATACCAGGTGTCGACATACCGTTAAATGAGACTTTAGGCATCTCCATTTGCTTACAGTTATTAGCTGCTTTACACAAACAGTTTGGATCTTGTTTTAATGAGCCTGGAGCTCCTGTAAAACAGCCATCTGTCTTTTGTACTTTTTGAGGGTCTTGAATAGAGGCTTCTGGACCTTGTCCTCGATTAATATTCGAGAATCCACCACCTTCAGCAATTTGCCAACCATTAAGTTGCTGAGTAAGTTTATCTGCGAGTCCTTTATACTGCTCAGCTCTTTTATCAAGTTTTTTAGCTGCACCTTCAACAAGTCCATAAACAACTAGCGCAATGACTGCAAAAACAGCATAACCAATAATTCTTCCTAGAGGTTCTACAAACCATCCTTGAATCATATTTCCGAAAGATTTTGCCCATAATGTTATAACAACTAATCCAACTGCACCAATCCCTAGACCAGCCAATACTCCACCGTCTGCTTCTGCATCATCTAGAGTAAAGTACTTAATAGCAGACTCTAGTTTATTTTTTTCTTCTTTAGTTCCATCAAATTTTGCAGTTAATTCTTCAAGCTTTAATTTGAGATGAGTGTCTCGTAGGTAGAGTTGATTTTGGTCAGAAGGTTTTTTATCTATTTCAAATAACTCATAATAATGATCATCTTGAGAACAAGCTAACTGAGGATTCGAAAGGAGAAACATATCCTGTTTTTGTTCACTTTTTACTTCAAAACTACCATTTCCAGGTATGAAACTTGTGGTTGTACTAATGGGAGTTGGCTTAGGACACATTAAATCAAATTCAGCGCCCATCCAAGCTGTAGCTGCCCATTGGATTGCAAGGACCACTCCAGCAAGACCAAAACCTATAGCAGCATTTCTGGCAAAGCCAGCTTTCTTATGAGCTGCATCTGCGGCTTCTTTTGTCTCATTATAGGCAGCTGTGAGAGCTTCGATCTGCTCATCCTTATCTTTGTTTGCATAAATTTTCATTTCTGCTTCAGAGCCCTTTTTATATTTCCCATAGTTCATTATCTCCATGGCGATATAATAAAGACCTGTACCAGCATAAATCCATGTATCAATTTTTTGACAACTAATGATAAGTCCCTTAGCCGCTAAAACAATAATGATCAGTAGTATTGCTTCAATAATCATTCCACTTGCAAGAGAGGGGTTTCCTTGTTCATCTTCTACTGAATAAATATTTTCTTCATCATCGGGAGCTGGAGTGGCACTGGCCCCTGGAAGGACTCCGGCACCAGGAGTGACTGAGCTACCATTGTCACCACTATCTCCACTGTCGCCGTTACTTCCGTTGCTTCCAGTGTTTCCGTTATTGCCATTATTTCCGTTGTTACCGTTGTTCCCATTATTGCTGTTGTCTTGAGTGGCATGTGCTTTGGTGAAACCAAAACCGATGGAGTTGTAACTGACGTACACTTGGATGTGCAGTAAACAAAAAGAAATAACTAAGGTTAGTAGCGCTCTCATAGTCCCTTCTCCCGGGGCAAGATTAGAAATTAAGTAATGGAATTTCTTATCTTTTCGTCGAATTTCCCCATCCCCTTAACTCCATTATAAAGGTGGACCAGTTAACTCAGAAAAATTATGAGGGAGATATTCTTAAGTGTTTGAAATTAGGATTGGGTTGGCCTGTTTTTGGGGGCTTAAAAAATGAAAGTGCTTGCCATCATTTCAGGGCGGCCCGAAGGGAGCTGAGGTAGAGATTTTGGTCTTGAAAATGGATGTTGTGACTACAGCCAGAAGCGATTTGAACACGGATATTTGAACGTCCAAGATTTTCAATATCACGAGCAAACTGGGCAAATTTTTGATCGTCGACTCCGGCCATATACAAGATTGGAGTTTGAGTTTGTTCAAATACCGAAAAGCAATCTTCTTGATGAGCAGTGCTTAGAAGATTTAGGCCTGCTTGAAGTTCAGAAGGTTTCTCCTGAAGTTTGGCCTTGATCATCGCTTCATATAGAGGATGTTCTTTAATGCCTTTGAATAATGGAAGTGAGTACCATGATTCCAAAAAGTCTCTGAACTTAGCCGTGGTAAAAGTTCCATCTAAGAGTGTAGAGTCTTTTTCAAGCCTCTCTCTTTTTTCTTCAGAATTATTTATTCCTGGATGAACAGATTCAAGTATCAACTTCGAAAAAAGACCTGGTCTTCTTTTCTCAAGTTGAAGCAGCATTCTGCCTCCCATCGAGTAACCCAATCCGATAGGCGAGTGGACGGATAAAAGCGATACAAATGATTCAAGATCATTTAGAAATTCATCTTGGGAAGAATAGGATTTCGAATCCGTTTTTCCATGCCCGGGAAGATCAATGGTGAGTAAGAAAAACTCTGAATGAAGTTCTTTGATAAGAGAATCCCATTCTTTAGTATTCCCCATAAAGCCATGAAGCAAAATCAAAATCGGTTTGGATAATGTACCTTTCATTTCAAAATGAAAATGAACTTCTTTTTTAATTTCATAGAGATTGATGAGAAGATTTTTCAAACGCTGATCTGGTTTTAATCCACGCTCAACATCCCAAGTAAAAGGAATGATCTCTTTAGGAAGCATATACTTTGGAAGTTTGAATTGAAGCTCTTCCTTAATGAGATTCAGATCTCTTTCATCAGCTTCGATCAGGGCCACTGGAACTTTTCCAAACTTGAAATCATCTACGGCCTCGACAAAAGCGCTTTGAACTTGAGGAAGTTCCATCAAGGCCTTTTCAATCGTAAGTGGATTGATATTTTCACCGCCACTGATGAATATTCTATCTGAACGACCTTTTATCAAAAGACCATTCTCGTTCATCTCACCGATATCTTTTTGAATAAACCATCCTTCATCAAGTTCTGGTTCATGAAAGATACCATGGGTGTATTGACCAACCATCAAGGCATTCGATTTAATCGCAATCTTTGAGTCTTCATTGAGTAGAATTTCACTACCCGGAAGGGGAAAACCGGCCATTGTCGAATGAGGTGGATTCTTCTTTGTGCTGGTGATTTGAGCCGCTGTTTCAGTCATTCCATAGGAGAGATAGATAGGAATTTGTTTTTCATTGGCCTGATCGAGAAGATCTTGGGCCATGGCCGAACCACCAATAAGAACGACTCTAGCAGTATTAAGATTTTCATTAGAAAGTGAATCTTGAAGCTGGGTCGGTACTAATGAGTAAAACTGACAGGGTTGTTTAAGGACGTCTCTCCACTTGTCAGCATGATAAATAGTCGCTCCCGCAATCAAGCAGCGAAGCAGAATCATGAATCCACCAGTATGATGAATCGGAAGAGTCAGTCCCCATTTTTCTCCAGCTTCTAATTCATAGAACTGATTAGTCGCAATGGCAGAATTCATCAATGTTTCCAGACTATGAATAATTCCTTTGGGAGTTCCTTGGGAGCCAGATGAGAAAAAAACCAGGTCTCCTTCTGGACATTCTTCACCAAAAGGAACTTGGGCCTCAAGTTCATTCATCATGTCTGCCGGAGTGTCTGCTGCAATTAGAACTGGAACACATCCTTTTTTCCAAAGAGCAAAGACATGGGTAAGTACATCAAAAGGATTTTCTTCTTGGATCGCAACCAAAGTTCGCTCGGGAAGAGTGATATGTTCGGCGAGAGAATCGATAGTTTTTTTGACTTCTGTGTAGGTGAGATTTGTTTTTGGACTTTGCCAAAAAATCTTCGAAGAAAAAAGCTCAAAGAAATCAAAAAAGGGATTCATGCAAATAAACTTAACTGAACCGGCAGGGCTTCGTCCACTTTCTGATGATCTAGTTTAAATCCCATGCCAAGGAGTCTGACTGGTTTGCCACCTTTGTCTAGGCCTTGCTTGAGGAGTCCCTGCATTAGATCATCCAGCTCTTTTGTCCATTGACCTTTGTCCCAAAAATTTTGGAAAACTTCGGGAGGGCATGTCTTTTCTACGGTTACTGATTGAAAGTCGTGGAACTTGATTTTGACAACCAGTGACTTCAGAATATTTTGTTGGATATTTTTCTTCTCTTTGAATCTTTTTAGGCGGTACTTAACTTCTGGAAGAAGGGATTTCACCTCTTTCAAGCATGAGTTCCAGCCCTCAATATCATCAGCAAAAGTGTTTTCAACACTTAAACTTTTTCTAATGGACTCTGTTCGTACAGGACGATCATCAAGCCCAAAGGAGAGGCGGTAAAGATCGAGTCCATGTTTTCCGAAATACTTCTCCATCCATTCAGGTTCTTTCTCTTGAATGTCTCCACAGGTATTGAGCCCCATTCTTGAAAGGCGTTCCATGGATTTCGGACCAACTCCAGGAATTTTGGATAGAGATAATTCTTCTACGAAATCCAAAATATTATGTTTGGAGATAGTGAGCTGTCCATTGGGTTTATTCCAATCGCTAGCGACTTTGGAGAGAAATTTATTAGGAGAAATTCCAGCTGAGGAGGTCAATTCTGTTTCTGTGAAAATATCCTTTCTGATTCTTTCAGCAATTTGATCTGGACGATTATTTTGATCTACCAGATGGGTGATATCGAGAAAGGCCTCATCTAACGAGAGTGGTTGAATCAAATCAGTGTACCTTTCAAAGACATCTCTGATTTTTAGACTTTCCTCTTTATAAACGTTGTATCTCCCAGAAATGATCTTTAAATGGGGACAAAGCTTCATGGCCATCATAGAGGGCATGGCCGCTCGAACTCCATATTTTCTGGCAGGGTAGTTGGCAGTACAAAGAACGGAGCGTTTGCTTTTTCCTCCAATGGCAATCGGAATATCTCTTAACGAGGGATCATCACGCATTTCAACAGCTGCATAAAAACAATCCATGTCGATATGGATGATATGTCGATCTTGATCGAGAACTTTTTTGATAATCG
>SBGE01000200.1 GCA_006226755.1 Deltaproteobacteria bacterium
GCGGGCACGAAAGACCTAAGTCAAGACAGTGGTAAGCTTTATCATATTAGACACTTAGCGACATTGTGAGATCAATAAAATTGACTAGATTTCTTTGATTATTGTTTGATCCCAGTCAGGATCTTTAAGAGCAGGCTTATTAGTCTTATCCAAACTAGAAGTACTGATTCCAATAATGGCCTGAAGGGTCAGACCGAGTATCACAACCATCATGATTCGTGTCCCAAGTGGGAGCAGTTTCGTGCGGTAATAAAAGCTTTTGAGATTAAAAAGTAGTCCTCTCCCCTTGTACCATTGAAAGAACTCACTCCACGGGTTTTTGAATTGTATATTGAAAGAAGTAGTACATTTTGGACAAGAGACCATCAATGTTTTTCCCATGCGAATAGGTACGCGAAGCTTCTTTTGGCAACTAGGACAAGGAAAGACTTTTTTCGTTAATTTATCTGCAAAACCCATAAAGGCTTTGTAGCAAACAGGCCTGTTTCCGGCAATGTCTAAGACCTTGACACTGACACCTTTATAGACTCTTTCATCCACCTAAGTGTCTGATATTACGTATCTTTTTTGGCACTTTTATTGCTCAATAAAACTTATGAAAAATGCATTCTTATCCCAATTACTTTTATCCGCTCTATTATTAGTCCTATGTGCCTGTGCTAAGTCCGGACAAAACTCAGGACTTTTGTTTTTTGATGGAAAATGGGGACATCTCGAAAGCTTGAATCAAACCAACCCCTCTTCAATTTTTCTAATCCATCAAAACAAAGATGAAAACTACGATATTTGTCTACCTGAATACATGATTTCGAAATACCCAGGAATAAAAACAGAACTCGAGGCCAGTATAAATCTATGGGCCCATTATCTCGGAAGAAAGATTAGTGTTGAATTCAATGTGCAACCACTTCCGGAAAACACGGATAAAGGTCTTACGAGTATTCAGCAAATCGAACAGTACTATGCTGTTTGTGGAGTCAATACTGATCTCGTGATTGGAGAGGCCTTTACTGACGGCACAACTCTTGGCTTCACTCAACAGACTTACAGTTATTACGTAAATAGTTTGAATGGTAAGCATGACGTGGCCTCTTTCAAGCGTGGACTGTTTCTTAGAAAAAGCAAAGAAGAGGACGCCAAAAAATACAAATGGATTAGCTTCGAGAAAAAATCTGGAAAATCCTATACAAGTGATGAGCTTTTAAAATTGATGATAGAAAGAGGTACCATTAGTTTCAAACAAGATGATGATACTTACACAACTCTCCCAATCATTCTTCATGAAATAGGACATGTCTGGGGTCTTTGCGATCAGTATGTCATTGGTGAAGGTGGAACTAATTGTGATGCTAAAAACGCCACCATCAACGAGGAAGGTCATGTTGTTCTGGATTTTAATGCCCAAATGAGTAGTGCGGGCTGGAAAGAAAAAATCTATCTGGCCGAAGATGATATCACTGGCATTAGAAAATTAGGCGAGAGATTTCATAACAGTCATTGGCCGACCAAAGAAGAATTTCAAAAGATTGAAATCGCGCCGTTGAAGTCTAAAGATATTGAACTTTTTAAAATCAACAATGCTCATTATGACACACAAGAAAACAAGTTCATCGTCGACTTGGCGATGGACACTAACGCACCCATTGAGTTTACTATTAAAATCAAGCTTAAAAACAATGAGCGTGTGATTTCATATTATCCAGTAAAAATCAACCAACCCGTTTCTTATGGCCACTATTATATGAATCTACCTCTTGCAAAATCAGAGGTTGAAAAAGTCTATGTAAGTTATAAAAAAATGGACTCCGAAGAGTCCATTGAGGTTGATTTTATTCCTGAAAATGAAAAGGAAGATGTCTCAACTACGGATGAAACAGTTTGTGAAAATGAGGTTTGTTCTTCTTGATTTCTTTTCTCAAACTCCATGGAACAGTTCTATTTGTTCTCGGTCCCCCATTAGTATATCGTCTCGCTTGTTTCTCAAGTTCTTTAGTTTTAACCCACCTGGCATGATCTTCTTCACGGTACTTATCAAGTAATTGATACATTTCAACTGGAGAAAGTGGACGTTTGCTGTCTTTCACATATTTTTCTACATATTCAGAAAAAATAACGCCAACATCTTCAAGAACGAGGAATAGCTGAAGTTGCTTGGTACTCATATTCAATGGAAATTTCTCTTCTAGCATCTTTTTTACAAGAGGAGTTCTTCTGAGTAGCCAGCTAAACTTAGACTTTGATCTGATACCAAATGGTGGTCTCAACTCGTAATCCAATGTTTCCATCCACTCAAACATTTTAGTCAAAATCATATCTTTGATTCGACTATCTTTCATTTTTGTTGGGTTTCTCCACTCAGCCACCATTTCAAAACGAGGATCAAACTGAATATCTCCAGGGGCAAAGGTATCAAATTTTTCATAATTGTCTTCAGAAATTTTAATACCCATAACATTCAAGAAAGGAATCAAGTCCTTGCTGAACTTGGTTTTATAGAGAGGGATATCAAGTTTTCCTTCTGATGCATTTCTATAGCCCCAGTAGATGATTTCAGAGCAAAACAATCTACCTTCTTCTGAGTAATCCATCCCAAAGTCATATTGGATATTATCTTTTTTATCCATTCTCTTTTTCACTCTATCAAACATATTCTTAGCAGCCTTATGGGCCATATCAGCGTCTTTATAACGGAAGACAACTGTACGAGAGTTACCTTGCTCAATATGTGTTTCAATGGGAGCAATGACTGATCCGATTTCAATATGTGCTTCAGAGGTCCATAGTTTTCCATTTTCATCTTTATAAACTAATGAGAGATGCGAAAATTGCATATCATTCTTACCTATTCTAGCGATGGCAGCAGAACTGTATGCGTTTCCTCTCGAAAGAATGACGTCACCACTTTGGAGATCTTCATAACCTTTGAAATCAAATGCTTTGTTGACAAGAAAATAAGGTTCATCCCCTTTCAAGTTAACAAATGTCTTTTTATCATCACCATTAATAAAGGCCTTGATTTCAATCAGGTAATCCTCTACATAACGTAATGCTCTGAAAACATCTTTAACTGAAGAAAGACACTTGTGATCCATCTCAGACTCAAGTTCCAATTGCTTCAGCTTTTCTTTGATAATAAGTCTGGTTGAAAATGATGTTTTTATAATTTCATCAATATTGGAGTCAGTTAGAGTATCCCAATTGACATCACTCGAAGTCATTTTAAATAGAGTCTTATAGTAAGAATCTAGTCCCTCATGACATTGCTTGGTTGAATTCACATCATCTTGAACGGCACGTCCAAGTTCATTAATCACAGACTCTAGATCCTTCCCTTGAACACTAGAAGGTGCTCTAAACGGTTTATGTGAGCAAGAAGAGATGATCATGAGTAAACAAACAACGATCGATGTGACTTTTTTGGACATTGGTATCTCCATTCAAATTTGTATCCATTTCTTATCGGTGTAAACAAATCAAGATTAAACCGCCAAGTTTGATCAGGTATAATTTTCTGAAGGAGAACAAGGCCCTTTTGTAATATAATAAACGCATGAAATCATTGGTATTATTTATCACCCTCTTATTCTTAAGTATTTCTCATGCAGATGAAAAAATACAAAAATCATACAGACCTTATACCTATGGCCTAACCATGGATGACAATCAAACTGAGGCGAGAATTATTGGGTTTGGTCTCGATGCAAAATACTCCTATAAGCTCTATGACGAGATTGTCTTCAATGTTCAGGCAGGACTTCAACTTGAAAGCGGAAGCAACAACTCATTAAACCTTAAAGAATATGAGCCAAACCAAGAAATCAATCTCTCGGAAGGAACACTGGATTTAAAATTTTCCTTTCTAGAGATCAAAACAGGCGCCATCAGTCAGTCTTATCTGGACTCTCCTCTTTTGGCCGGTGATGCGGTCTTCCTGGGGATTCGGGAAAAGATAACTTTTGGACAAGACATCAATATTTATTTTAGCAGCCAGCAATCTATCCCCTATAATCAGACTTTAAATAGAAGAAGTGGTGGAATCGAGGAAGGAACTCCTACTTTCTTTTATCATGAGGCAGGATTAATTCTATCCAGTTCTAATAATTATTTTGAGATTAAGGGTGGGCTATACAAATTTAATAACCTTTCCAGCGAAGTAGCGAATCAATCTCGTTACATGGGAAATAGCATTACTGGAACAGGGTCACTCTCCCGCTTTGTCTATGACTTTGAAGGAACTAATGTTTCAACAAACATGGAGCTTGGGAAAAACAATATTGTAGGTCTCAATATCTATGGGCAATACCTATTCAACGATCAAGCACCAGACACCTCAAATAGTGGTTTTCTATTAAGAGGATTGCTAATCTATGAAGACTTTGAATTTGGAGGGGAAATTTTTGAAAATGGAGCAAATACCTCGCCAGGTTATTACAACTCAAAAAAGTATGGTCATAACGCCAGAGAAGGCCAATCGGTCATCTTCAATATCAATAGAATCAAAAAAATTTGGAAACTCAGAACTCGCTATGCTATTTTAAATTCGAAAGAGTCTTCAAATCTACTTGTAAGTGACGGTCAGTTATTTACTCTGGTTTTTCAAAGAAATTTCGGTGATTTTTAATCAGAGATAGTATCTGGATTTAATCCGTATTTAACCCATTCTTCATCTCCTGCAGGAGAAAACCATTTCCCTCTAAAAGAGGCAGACTCCCATTGATAACGGAATGGTTGAGTCGTGGTATTAAAAGGTCCATTCAAAAGCTCTTCTGATTTACTCGAAAGTCTTTCAAATGCTTTACCAATTTTTTTCCAAAAATATTTTTTCAATTCAAATGATGCATCTGGTGAAGAAAAATCTATTTTACTTTTAATATCGGAAGATTTAATTCCATAAAATCGTGGTTTTTGATCTAACAATTGCTTTATTTGTTCTATTTGTAGAGGTGTTTTAAACCACATATTGAATTTCTGATTCAAAAGTAATTCTTCAAGGGTTTCAAAATCCTGTGGATTCTTTTTCATTAGGTCATCAACATACTGACCTCTTAGTTTCATCAGATAACCGTCTCGAACTACTGGGTCATTCAAATTACCTGAATTTGAGAGGATATCATCTCTTTTGGCCAAGGCCCTTGCTCTAGTTTCACGTGTAACCATATCTTCTGGACCAAAAAATGCTTCCCTTGAAGACTCTTTAAATTCCAAATCATAATCATATTCATCTGATAAGCTTGAAATTCTTTTACTCCAAGTGTCCATCGTAACAGGCTCATCAAAAAGTGAGGGATCTATTATCATGGTTTCAGTACCAGAGGATGTTTTCATCTTGACTTGAATGGCTACATGATAATTCCAAACAGTTGATTCAGTTTTGGCCTCATTTAAATAAACAGGGAAATTATCTGTTGAATTCATAGGTCGAACCCAAATCTTTGAGACTTCATGACCTTTTTGATGGGCGATTTCGGCCATTAAATCAGCCTTGGATTCACAACCGGTATTGTTAGCACTGAACACAAGTTTAGGATGATTTAAAAAATCATTAAACAAAGAATTTACTTCTGACTTGCTCATAGGAGTACTCATTAGGGAATCAAGTAGTTGAGTACATGATAACGCAGATCCGGCAGGAATCCTATCCCCATAGACGCTGCGTTTTGCTTTATGAGTTGAACAGCCAATCTGCACAAACCCCAAACATAACAAAAAAACAAAAGAGATTCCTATTTGCACGGTAAGATATTCCTCAAAGCATCTACAGGATCATCTCCTAACATCGATTTTTTAGTGATTGGATCTCTACCAGTTTCAGGATCCATCAAGAACTTCACAAAGGCATCGTCACCTTTGCTTTGCGCTTTTTTAAGTTTTTCCAACCACTCTCTCTGCTCTTTAGGAACTGCATCAAAGTTCACAACCTTACCAGTATCATCAATTTGAAGATGGGTAGGACCGTTTCCAAAGTCTACAGCAATAGCATTTGGTCGATTTGGGTTTTTTGCTTTTGCTGACATTGATCCAGAGTTGATTTCTGGTCTTGTCCCGACACAACCAGGACAAAGTTCATCCATGTAAGCGGCCAATTCAGGATCAGCTGCAGCAGCAAAGTTCATACTTGGATTATGGGTATCTGATGTAAAGAGGACTGCATCTCTTCCCATTCCATTGACACGTCTGACATCTGTTGCATCACTGAACGCACCCGTAGTCTTTGAATGGTTTTGCACAATTCTTCCATCTTTACCTTGAATATGTTGACCATAGGCTTGCTGACCAGCATTTTCTAAAACGTCTGTTCGTCCAGGAAGTGGAACATTTGCCTTTCTCATACCATCAGCTGTTGAACTAGATACCGAAATGGCATGTTGACCTTTAAGAAGACCACTACCATCTGCACTAAGAAGTTTTTCTGCTCGGGCGGCAAGGGCTTTTGCTTCATCGGTAGCCCCTGCAACTTTTCCTTTTTTCACGACGTCCTCTAACTGTTTAAAAACGTCGTCAGTGATAGTCGCTTTTCCTAGGAGTTCATCAGGGGTGATATTTGTCAGGGCCTTAATTTCATCGGCCTGACCAGGTTTCAACTCAACTCTGACTTCTGGAAGTCTAATTCTAGACCCATTACCAGGTCTTGTGTTGTTTCCAATAATGGCATCAACCTGTTTCTTTTCAATGATTACTCTGTTTGAATTACCATATTGAACGTGTCTATGAGCATACTGTCTTCCATCTCCTGCAGTATGAACGGTTGCTTGATACGGAGAAAAAGTTGATCTATCAACTCTGAAACCCGCTTTTTCAAAAACATCAGCAAACTCATCTGAATATTTACTGATTTGAAGTTGATCATCTATACCATTAAGTTGACGTGCTCTAGCTGGTGGTTTCACTCCATTTCGCTTAAGCATATCCCCTTCTACTACACCAATAGGCTTGGGACGAGTTTTCATGAACCCATCAAGCTTATCAGCTTCAGTCAGTCTTTTGGCGATGAAATCATCTGCAAATTCCTTAGGCACACTTTTGATGTTATCAACTTGATTCGCTGGGTTTTGTAAGTTCCAGGCATCAACTATTTCGTCACCGGCCTTTCCAAATAGTGCAGAACCCATATCATCATAAACTTTTCCATACTTTTCCAAGATCTCTCTATGAAGAGCGCTGTTATTGGCATCGATTACACCACCTTTAGCAATTTCTGATTTAAGAGCTGCGTATAGTGATGTTCCATCTTTAAGTTTTGTACTTTTTAATCTATCAATTGCAGATTTTGGAAGAGCATCCAAGTCATCAATTTTTCCAAGATCAACTTTTGGGATATCAATTTGAGGAGGACGACCAGCTCCATCCAACATGGCCTTGTAATTCTTTTTAGCAACTTCACTGGCATCCTTAAGATTATCTGGATCAGCTGCAATCTTTGTTTTCCATTCACTGATTTGTTCAGGAGTTGGGGTTCTGCCTGCTGCCTTTTCTCTTTCTAATATTTCAGCCAAATTTTTATCTACAATATCATCTAGAGCTGATTGCTTGAGTTCTTTGAAACGTGCCTGTGCCGTAGTTGACCCATTGACTTTGGCGGCTTTCCAAGCAGTGGCATTGTCCCATGATCCATTCACTTTTGTTACTTCATGGTCACCTAAGCTTGCCACGAAGTTATACTGAACACCGTCAACAGGTGCCATTCTTTTCAACTCTTCAGCAAAATATGAAAAGGCTTTTTTCCTTTCTGTTAGTCTAGCATCATCCACAAAACTTTGAGGAACCTGCCCAATATTTTTTACTGTCTTTCCAGGATTGGCCTCTTTGTATTTTTTGAGAATTTCGCTATCACCTGGAATGGACTCAAAACCTTTTCTATCAAATGGGTCACCTCCCCAAACGATATCCATACTAGTCAGCCCCTTTCCTTGTTTCTTGATTTGTTCAGGGATACTGTCCATAAATTTTCTAAAATTAGTACCTTCATATGTTTTAGTGAAAGGGTGATTCGCAGGTCTTCCCTTATCAACCCAATCCATAAAAAGCTTGGCATCCAAGTGAGCATCAGACATGACTGCAACGCCAGCTCCTGCTGGTCTCGGTGGAGTCAAAATCGTCCCATTGTATGGGTTACGAACATAACTGGCGACACCAGCTGCTGTTGTTCCCCCAAGGACAGCATCATTACTTTCAAAACCTGTTTGAAATTCTCTTTCAGCTGCTGTTCTATAACGCTTGTAACCCTCGTAATACTGACCTGTACGCTCAGCTGGTTTAGGATCTTCAGCGAAGACGCTAGAGGAAACGATAAGACTCAAAATTAAAGTATAAGTTTTCATATCTTTCACCTAGTCTCTTAATTACAACTTCTTCTGACAGAGTCCCAACCCTCGTCAGCAATTTTCTTGATGAGCTCTTCTCTTTTAGCAGCATCAGCATTATTCAAAATACCATTGATAAAACTCTGTTTGGTTTCAGTTAAAGCTGGAGCTCCATCTGGACCTTTCATTCGACCTAGCTCAGTAATTCGATCTCTAATTTTAGGATTTGTTTTAACAACGTCGTCTACTTTCAAAGAAGCTGGCTTTCTAGACAGCGTTACAGTATCAGCATTTCTCATTCCTACCTCAGCAGCTTCCTCTTTAAATGTTCCATAGCTTCGACCAGGGCTTACTGCATTGTCTGCACCGGCAACGACATTGTCAGCTGCTCCACCGGTAGTAGTTCCATTTGAAGTAATTCTACTAGCAGCATTATGTTCTCCTGCAAGCTTAATTTGTTCAGCTTTCTTAGCATCAAAACCTTGCTTAGCAGCAGCAATTTCTTGTGCAGATCCGTCAAGCTCACCTGCTTTTCTTTGGGCCTGTGCCAAAAGATCGGTTCTGGCTTCAGGCGTCTTGGCCTTCATAGCGGCTTTTGTTAGTTTTTGATGATCTTCTAATAATTGTAGACGTTTTTGATGAGCTGCTAATAATGCCCTTGCAGCTGGTTCACCTTTGTCTGCTGCCTCTTGAAGTCCTTTCAATTCTTTTCTGATTCTTTGGGATTCTTTGGCCATTCTAGCAATCTTCAATCCTTGATTACCTTGCATGCCAAAAATAAAAGCATCGTCTAGTAATTGAAGATAACTTTTTGATGCTTTGAACCCCGTTTTGATAACTTTTCCACCAATCTTAAATGGAGCTTTGAGAGTGGCCTTACCAAGACCTGTGACTCCCATTTCTCTACCTTTTTTAAGGGCAGCTAAAAGTGAATCAATTCCATTTTTTCCTAACTCAACAGTTTTATTTCCCATTCTAAAAATGAGATTTTTCCCATTTTTACCAATAGAGGCCGCCATTCCTTTGAAAGAAAACTCTGTGAGTTTTTCAATTGTCCCTGTTGCTGCACCTTTTAGACCCTCTAGTCCTTTAACTGCGCCGCCCTTAACATTATCAAAACCTTTAAGTGCTGCATCTTTTGTTTTTCCACCAGCAGCTTTCCCCAGTTTTGCGAACTCGTCCCATTTATTTGTACTTCGAAGAGCTGCAGACAAAGCTTTTCCACCCATTGCTGCGCCTTTAGCACCTTTACCGATAAGATTAACTGCTCCCCCTGTAAGAACTGCAGTAATGACTTCTCCACCAAGGAATCCCATCACACCACAAACCATATTCATCCACTGTCCACATGAAGCACATTCTGAAATAAAAGGCTGATCACAACGAATCTTGTCATGTCTGGCAGCATCAACATCGCCACCAAAATTCATGATATCTTCCATTGCGCGAGAACCCATACTTTTGATTTTTTTATTTCCTGCTGAATGATACTCTGCTGCGGATATATCTTTATTGTTCCAATCTGCATCCTGGGTATACCAATTTCCACCACACATGAAGTTATCTTTTGTGCCTTCAACAATCATATCCATGATTCCAGTAAATAGACCTGAAACCAGAGAGCCGGTTGCTCCTACAAAATCTTTTTTGAAGGCCGCAAAAAAACCATCTCCTTGCTGGGAGATCAGATCGGCCCTTGCAGCAACTTGACGATCATATTCAGCAAGACTATCAGTTCCAAAGATCTTATCTCCTGCCCATTTCCATGCACGTGTTGCTTTATCAGAAACATAATCAACGGCTCCACCGACAATCATTTTTCCAAGATCCCAAATCCCTTCAATATTTGAGAATAGGTTTTTAAAGATCCCCCATAATGCAGTTGAGATACATCCATTACCTGGAGTTTTTTCACAGCCTTTGCCAAAATCTGTGCCCTTTGAAAGATACTTCACGACATCAGCAATCGGATCAATACCAACGGCTTCACCCATTGGTGTTTTAAGCATATTACAGGCAACCGAACCGGCACATTCCATAGCTTTTGAAGCAAGGGATCGCGCCTTCTCTTCAGGAGATTGTTTCTCCTTACAAAAATGCTTTTGCATTGGGAGATCTAACTCTTTGGCAAATTTAACCTGCTCGTCTAGATACCAGTTCTTTGTTGTACATTCGAATGCTTTGTCAGAACCTAATTTTTCTTCAAGCAATTTATATTCAAGAAGAGCGACTTGATTACAGTCGACTTTTTCAAGCTTTTCAATTTCTTTACCTGGGTTATCTTCATCAGGATAAATTCTAACTACGTCAATAATTCCTACTTCAATACCACCCTTACCATCGTTACAATCGGCTCTTTGCTGAGCAAGCATCTCTGCCGCCATCATTAAAGCGCGCTCTTCATCAGAAAGTCCATCGTCTGGTCCACCGCTGATATCAATATCCGAACTGACTCCACTCAAACTTATACTAGAATCACCAGTTCTTGTGGAATCAAAATTAAGACCTCGGTAAAGCTCATCTATCGAAATAGCTAAAGCATTCGTCCAGAGAGCAAAACTTAGAATGTATGTAATGATGTATTTCATAAACAACTACCTACAATTGAAGGTTTTGACGATCTCTTCTACGATGGCATCACCGTCAGGAAACTCTTCATATCTATATTTACTTTTCATGTGGAATATTTGTTTATTACAAGCAAGAATATATGTTCTTTCGATAAAGTGGTTTCCCCCATGAAAGTACTTAAAACCAATCGTTTGAACTTTTTTGACGTTATCCCAATCTATAATTTTGTGCGGATAAAACTCTTGCATTTTGGCATGTATGCTTTTCAAATAAGTTTCTTTATTTTTTTTGAAAGGAGTATTTGGATCTGCTCCATTTTCATCAAACGTAAGAATGCTATTTTTTTCTTTGATTGGACTGACTGAGATAGTTATTCTAGAAATCTGCTTCATAGGAGATACCAAAATAAAAGGGATCCCAAGCATCTCTTTATAACCATTCCACCCATCAGGTGTTTTAAAGAATATCTCTGCATGCTTGATCTTGGTCCACTCTCCCTTAGCGGCAAAGGCAGAACCAATAACCATAAAAAGGGTGAATAAAACTACATTTAGCTTTTTCAGATTCATAACTAACTCATCCCGTTAATTTGAATATAACTACTCCCTTGGTTAATCGGAAAAAAGAAACGAAATCATTAGTCGAAACCAACCTTAAACCAGTAATTACGAGACCTTATAAAACATGGTAAAAATCACTATATAAAAGAGGCGTGCAATGAATATTTGGCGGAGTGATTAAACTATTTACACCCGAGACTGTTCAAAAAATGATCACTGGTTTTTGAAAACTCAGGAAAGAGTTGAATCTCTCCTAGACTTTTCACGTGATAAAGCTGCTTGTTGCAGTTGTAGAAATAGCTATAAGATTCAAAAACCCTATTTTCGACCTGGTACTGATAACCAATTTTATGAATGACAGGAAGATTAGTTGATGAGATTTTTTTGTATTCAAATTTCTTAGTGATGATCCCATTAAGTTTTTCAACAAATCGCTTACGTCCCAAAAACCAACGGTTTTGATCGGACTCAAGTTTGTCTGGATTTAACATTAGATCTTCTATTCCAGTTGCAGTTACTGAAATCGTTATCCTCTGATTGTCCTTAGAAGGGCCAACAAAAACCAACGGAAGACCGAGCATATCTCTATAGTAATTCCATTCCTTGTTAGGAAGTTCAAAACTAACTGCGCCATTTCGTAGCTCTAGCTTTTGAATTTTTGCAAAAGCTAGATTCGAAAATATGATGACAACAAAAATAAAAATTAACCTATGTCCTAACATACCCTAAATCAACCTGAACCAAATTATGTGAAAACAGATATTTACATCTGGATTATTT
>SBGE01000189.1 GCA_006226755.1 Deltaproteobacteria bacterium
GACACAGAAGAAGCGAGACAAAAATACGGATCACCATTATCTGTGATTGAAGGTCCTTTGATGGAAGGGATGAAAGTTGTTGGTGATCTTTTTGGCGCTGGTAAGATGTTCCTTCCTCAGGTTGTGAAGTCAGCACGTGTGATGAAACAAGCGGTAGCTTATCTTCAACCTTACATGGAAGAAGAAAAAAGAAAAAATCCAAATCAAAGAGAACAAGGCGTATTCGTAATCGCCACAGTTAAAGGTGATGTTCACGACATTGGAAAGAATATTGTTTCTGTTGTTCTTGCTTGTAACGGATATAAAGTTATAGACCTTGGTGTGATGGTTAATGTCGAAGAGATCATCAAATGCTGTGAAGAAAATAATGCAGACATGGTCGGGATGAGCGGTCTGATCACTCCTTCACTTGATGAAATGATTCACAATGTGAAAGAGTTCAATAGAAAAGGATTTAATATTCCTGTTCTGATTGGTGGAGCCACAACATCAAAAGCGCATACAGCAATCAAGATTGCTGATCATTATGACCATCCTGTCATTCAAGTTGGAGATGCTTCCCTAGTCGTTGAAGTTTGTTCAAACCTTTTGAACCCTGATAACAAAGATGCTTACGTAGAAGAATTGTATGCGGCTCAAGATCAGGCCAAGAAGAAATTTGAAGAAGAAAGACAAAACAAAGCGCCAAGACTTGATATTGGAAAAGCTCGTGATAACAAAGTAGCACTTGAATGGAGTGAAAATCCTGAAGCTCCTTCGTGGACTGGTCTTCAAGTGCTTGAAGATGTAAACATCATGGAATTGATTCCATTTATCGACTGGAGTCCATTCTTCTGGACTTGGCAGCTCAGAGGTGTTTTCCCAAAAATCCTTGAACACAAGAAATATGGCGAAGAAGCCACCAAACTTTTCGATGATGCCATGGACATGCTCCAAAAAGTCATCATGGAAGGTCACTACACCGCGAATGCTGCACTTGCCTTCTGGCGTGCCAATAGCATTGGAGACGATGTAGAAGTTTATGATGAAGATGGAAACAAAATGGAAACCTTCTGCTTTCTTCGACAACAAAAAGAAAAAGCAAAAGACGATATTCCAAATTACTGTCTCTCTGACTTTGTTGCTCCAAAAGAAACCGGTAAAGAAGATCATATGGGAGCTTTTGTCGTGACCATTCAAGGGGTAGAAGCTCTTGCCAAAAGTTATGAAGACGCTGGAGATGATTACAATGCCATTATGGCAAAAGCTATCGGAGATAGACTTGCTGAAGCCATGGCCGAAATGTGTCACAAGAAAATGCGTTATGACTGGGGCTACGGACTATCTGAAAATCTATCCAATGAAGATTTAATCAAAGAAAAGTATCGTGGTATCAGGCCCGCTCCAGGCTATCCGGCCTGTCCAGATCACACAGAAAAACAAAAGATCTGGAGACTTCTCGATGCAGAAAGATTCACAGGAGCTCGCTTAACAGAAAACTTTGCGATGTATCCTGCCTCTTCAGTTTCTGGATATTATTTTGGACACGAAAGATCCAAGTACTTTACTGTTGGAAGAGTCGGAGAAGATCAAGTCAAAGATTATGCCAAGAGAAAAGGCATGGAAGTTAAAGAAATAGAAAGATGGCTCTCCTCCAATTTGGATTACGAGCCATCAAGATAAAATCAACAGGCAATCAGGCTGTTTTCGATTAGAGCACCATAGTCTGATTGCCCCCAAAAAATGACCTTCTTGGCATGAGTTGGCTGATCATTAGATTCAACCGGATATTTTTCCAGGTTTTCAACAAACTCTTCAAGATTTCTAAAATGAGCATGAAGAATTTTTTCATCTCGCTGACTAACATAGATTTTTTTCATTTTAAGTCCGCAGCTTCGATATTCAAGTTCTTCAAAGTGCTGGTTCACCATACTAAGGAAAAGCTCTTTAACTTCTCCTTTAACTGACTCTTTAGAATTCACACGATAAAGCCAGTCTTTTTTGTTTTCATAATTGAGATCATACGAGCCTCCCTTTTTGACGACTATATGATCGTTAAAAAGGTTTGAAAGCAAACTCACAAGAAGACTCTTCTTAATACCTGTATCGTAGGCCAACTCATCAATATTTTTCTTTCCATCTTGCAGGGATTCTAAAATCAATCTTTCTACTAACAATAATCCATCTTTCATTTTTAACTCCTATGCCGCCATCAACTGTTGTTGTTTTAAAAATCTTTTCATTAATTCTTCCAACTCTTTTCTTGCTCGACCAGAAAGAGAGGCCTTGCATTTGAAAGCAAGTGTTTGAAGGTCATTACTACTTTCGAGCTCCTCAACTCTTTTTTTAAGAATCAAATATTCTTTAAGGCGCATTTCCATTCCATTCATAATGCGAAACAATCGCGTAAGTTGAATTCCTGAATCGGCCGCCATTTCTCTAAATGTTGGGTTTCCAAGTAAGCGCATGTACTCCTCTAAAACCAGTTTTTGCTCGTGTAACATCTCCGTCTCCTTTGCATTGTTTTGTCCGAGAAAAAGCATAAAGAATGCCAAACTCGCTGCGACATAAGTGCCCAAAAATACTGATTTTCAGGATGGTATTGTCTAATCCCATGGTGAAATCGAATTTCTTTGATTCTGAAATGGAACATGGAGAAGAATTTCTCTATACTTATCTTATGAGCTTGAGATTAATCACTTCCAATATTCGTTTTGAAAATGCAGCTGACATGGATCACGACTGGTCTAAAAGACGTGAGCTCCTGGCGGAAGTACTTTTGAAGTTCAAGGCAGATGTCATTGGAACACAGGAAGGACGCGAACCTCAACTTAGAGATCTCGAAGGACTACTTGTAAATTTCAAGATTGTTGATGGTCATCGTGAATGGATAGAAGAGAGAATGTATCCTTCTCTTTATATAAACCCAGAAAAAATTGATGTCATTAAGAGCGGAGACATCTGGCTTTCTGAAACACCAGAAGTGGACGGGTCTTCGAGTTTCAATTCTGCATTTCCAAGACTTTGTACATGGGCGACATTGAAGCACAAAGAAACAAAAAAAACTTTTTTTCTGATTAACACGCATCTTGATCATATTTTGGAAGAGACAAGAGTTAATCAAATAAAAGTTCTTCTTGAGGAATGTGATAAAGCAAATCTTGATGACCATCCTATTATTTTGATGGGCGACTTCAATGCTGATCACGATTCTGAAGTTAGAAAAGAAGTTCTGCGCACATGGGATTTCTTACACGACCCTTGGCATACTCTTCAACTTGAAGAGGAGACAAGTTTTCATAAGTTCAAAGGGTTTAACAACGAAGGGTCAAGAATTGATTGGATCTTGGTAGACAGGTCAGTTAGAACTCACGACATCTACATGGATAAAACCTCTAGAGATGGACTTTATCCTTCAGACCATTTTCCTGTGATGGGAATTTTCGAATTATAATTTCTCAGCAATCTTTTGTCCGAGAGGAACCCAAGTTTCCATTCCCTCTTGCGTATGCTTGATCAGATCTTCTGTTGGTTTCCATTTTCCCTTTTCCCCAAGAACAATGACAGTTGATCCACCAAAAAGAAAATACCCTTTTTCATCTCCACGATTGTAGGATTTGAGGTCAGTGGATTGAATGATTTTTCCAACCATTGTTGCACCAACTTCAATGTACGCAAGCTTTCCAAAATTTTCAGTTTGAAGAATCGTAACCGCTCTCTCATTGATCATAAAAATTTCGGGACGCTCTTTAAGAGCGATTGGGTTCACTGAATGATAGGCTCCGTGAAGCTCATAAAAATCTAAAACCCTTCCAGAGTCAGGATAATGAAAACGGTGATAATCGACCGGACAAAGTCTTGCGAGTAGTAGAGGGCCTTGATCGAAGACCTCTTCCCATTCAGAATGAGCAAGTAATGCTTTAGCCGACATGTATTGACCTTTAACTGGAATCTGGGCCTCATCTGTCATGGATTCGTAAGCAAAGTAGCGAGCTTCAGAAAAGGCCGGCATCAAAGTTGGAGTTTGCTCAATTGGTCTTCTTCCCTCTTTGAATCTTCTGATAAAAAACTGGTTGAAGCTTGAATAGGGATTTTCCATGGTTCTGCCATCTTCAGGAATATAATCATCCATATTGATATTGTAGTTTTGGATGAAACCTGGAATTTTATTAGCACTCGCGGCAGAATCCTGAAGAACACCATACATTCCCGAAATCGGAGCCGTGCACAAAAGACGCTGAAAAAGTTTTCCAATACCTGAGTGATAAAGCCAACGAACAGCTCCATCGCCATAAACTTTTTCCACTTCCACTTGATTTGAGATACGATTAAAGTACTTTATTTCCAAGGACTTAACTCCTATTTAACAGTCAGTTGACCACTTGTTAGCTTGAAATATTTCCAAGCACGAATTATACCAATAAGTAGAGATTTTGTGCAAAAAACGCCCTAAGAGGAGGCTTTCGTGAGATTTAGAGTTCTAGCTGCTGCCTTGGCCCTCGCCTTTGCATCCCAGTCCTATTCCCGTGAAGACGTCCAACAAAGAGATATGAAGCGTTTGCTTGAAAGTGAAGTCAACACCATTAATATTTTTAAAAATGGTGTGAAATCTGTCGTCAACGTCAGTAACGTCAAGTACGCCAGAACAAGTTGGTTCAGTGCAAATGTTTCTGAAATTCCTTTTGGTGTGGGTTCTGGATTTGTCTGGGATAACAAAGGTCACATCGTAACCAATTATCACGTCATCATGGAAGGAGATAGCTTTCTCATTTCTTTTCATGGGGATAAAAAACAATACAAAGCTGAACTTGTAGGTGCAGAACCAAAACAAGATATTGCTGTTTTAAAACTCAAAGAACTTCCTAAAGAATTGGTTCCAATAAAAGTCGGTCAATCTAATGATTTGATGGTGGGCCAAAAGACTCTGGCGATTGGAAATCCCTTTGGACTTGATCATACGATCACCCAAGGAATTGTTTCTGCTCTCGATAGAAAAATTCCAGGAATTGGTGATGTTACCATTCACGGTATGATTCAAACTGATTCATCGATCAATCCAGGAAACTCTGGTGGGCCACTTCTTGACTCTACTGGAGAACTCATTGGAATGAACACGATAATTTATTCCAAGTCAGGTTCAAGTTCTGGTGTCGGCTTTGCGGTTCCAGTTGATTCAATTAAAAGAATCGTTCCTCAGTTAATTCAACATGGAAAAGTTATCCGCCCAGGTCTTGGCATTGGAATTTTACCAGAATATCACAAAGCAAGATTCGGAGTTAATGAAGGTTTGGTCGTCACTTTTGTTGACGAAGAATCAGGGGCCTTTAAGGCGGGAATCAGAGGTATTCAACAGGATCGTTACGGAAAATATTATCTAGGTGATGTCATCATTGCAGTCGATGGGAAAAAAGTCGCGAACTTTGATGACATTTACCATGCTTTAAATAAATACAAAGTCGGTGATGAAGTTGAAGTCACCTATCTACATAAAGGTGAAAAGAAGAAAAAAGTTAAAGTGAAGCTAACTGGAATCTAAGACTCTTCTCGACCTTTAATCAAAATAAAGAGAAAAAATGGTCCCCCGAGGAATGCTGTAATAATTCCAACGGGGATTTCGATATTGCTTACCACAATTCGACTAATCAAATCACAAACAGAAAGAGCTATCCCGCCAAACAATAAACTTGCAGGGATAAGCTGACGATAATCAAACTTGAAAATTTTCTTCATGGCATGAGGAGCAAGAAGGCCAATAAAGGCAATTGGACCGGCTTCAGCAATGATAAAGCCGACGAGGATGCTGGTTACAAAAAAGAGAAATTTTCTAAGTCTTTTGGTATTGATTCCTCGAGAAATAGCCAAATCTTCATCAAGAGTCAAAACATTCAAGGCACCGGCATTAATCCAAGCAAGAAGACTTACAATCAACAGAACTGGAAGTATTTTCAATACAGAAGAATAACCAATCACTTCAACGCCGCCGAAAGTCCATTGAACCATACGATTAACTTCAAAAACGTTTCCGAAATATTGAAGTAGTAAAACTGCTGATGAAAAAAACATTCCCTGCCCTACGCCAGCAAGAATCATAGTCGAGGGCTCAAATCTTTTTAGGGCCGATGCCAATGTCATCACAATAGTGATACTCATCAAGGCCCCTAAAAAGCCTGCGATGGCCAAGCCATTGAACCAGTAAAAGCTGAAACTCAGTCCAAGCTTGATCCAAAGGCTCACCATGAAGGCGGCACCTGAAGAAACTCCAAGGGTATAAGGCGTTGCTAGACTATTTCTAAAAAGACCTTGGAAGATTAGACCTGCAAGAGAAAGTCCCGCACCAACCACGAAAGCCATCATCACTCTAGGAAAACGAAGTTGATTCAGAATGAAGAGTCCTTCGTCTGATGAAAAGTTAACATCTCCTCTACCTAAATAAGGAAAGGCGAAGAGACATATGAAAGAGAGTATTAGAAGTCCTAAGAGTTTCATTTTTCACCCTTTCCTGGAACAATCATTGGTCTTCCAGTATCTGGGTGTGAAATACAATTGAATTTGTAATCAAAAAGAGATTCAAGATCACTTTGTTTGAAAGATGATGTCTCACCATTATAAAAAACTTCACCATTTTTCATGGCCAATATTCTATCACTGACATGGATGGCGTTATTAACCTGATGACTTACATGAATAATTGTTACTTTTGTTTCTTTTTGGACTTTCTCCAATTTTTGAATCACTTCTTCTTGGATGTGAGGATCCATGGAACTAAGTGACTCATCGAGAAGAAGAACTTTAGGTTTCGAAGCTAGAGCGCAGGCAAGATAAATTCGCTGAAGTTCTCCACCACTCAGTGTGGTTAAATCTCGTTCCATAAAGGAAGAAACATCAAAAAATGTCAGCAGATCGTTGATCTCAGTATTTTTTTTATCTTTAAGTCTCTCTGGATATAAGAAGCAATCAAGAAGATCCCAACCATTATAGCCTTTCATAACTGCTAAACTCTGTGGAACATATGAGAAGAATTCAAAACTTGAAAAGTTATCAGGTACGATGACTTCACCGGTATCAAGGCCATGAATTCCAACAATGCTTTTTAAAAGAGTGGATTTACCAGCGCCATTCGGACCAATAATGGCAAGGTAACAAGGCTCATCTATTTTCAAATCCAAATTCTTAAGGATGGGATTCCCCCCCAAAGACAGAGAAGCATTTTTGATTTCAAGGAGCACTTATCGCTCCCTTTATTTTTTTGATCATCGAAAGAATAGATGTTCCAGGTACGACAAATTCGTCACCTTTGAAGAAATATACTTTTTTATTTTTCACGGCATCTAAAATTGATGTTTTCAACCACGAAGTCTTCATTGCTTCAAATTCAGCCGGACCAATATTTCCTGGAGTTGAAACAAAAATGTAATCGGGTTTCATCTTGATGATTTGCTCAAGACTTAAGCTATGATAATTGGGAAGTATTCCTTTAGGAGTATAGAAGCCTAACAACTTGATGATCTGATGATAATGAGTTCCAGTACCAGCCACCATTACCTTGGAAATCATTCCATTGTTTTCTTCACTACTAATCACCCAAAGATATTTTTTTTCAATTACTTCCTTAATTGGGTTGAGTTCAGATTTGATTTCCATGGCAAAGTCGTTAGCTTTCTTTGGGGCGTCTCCACCAATCTCATTGCCAATACTCTTTACACTCTCAAGAATGTCATCAAGAGAATTAAAAGCAAGTGATACGTATGAGAGAGACAGTTTGTTTAGTGACTTTTCCAAAGTGGAATTGACCGTCTTTAATGCCAAAATTTTTGTGGGAGAAAGAGAAACCATTTTTTCAAAATTAGGAGTTATGGCAGAACCAACTCGAGTAATCGAGTCATCAATATTACAAAAATTGGAAACACCTACTAATGATTTCTCCCCACCAAGATACTTTACAGTTTCTGTGATGGAAGGAGCTGTCGAGATCAGCCTTGGAAGATCTGAGGCCCCTAGGGCAAAAGAAAATAACGTGAGTAAAAATCCAATAAAATATTTCATAACTTGATACTCTGTATCATACCGCATCTTTCTTATTAAGCAATTTTGTTTGACAAAGATCGCTAAAAAAAACATTGTATCAAAGCCTTCTGTACTCATTTGAGTTTCAAAGGGAATCTGGTGAGAATCCATAACTGCCCCGCAGCGGTATTTGGGAACGAAAGTCACTTAGCACTGGGAAACTGGGAAGCGTGACCGTAGGAATTGGCCCATAAGTCCGAAGACCTGCATAAGGTATCCTCATTTCGTGAGGATTCATTTTGATTTTCGTGGGAGAAATCAATGAAAGCACTTTTATGCTTGAGCATTGTCGGCTTTATGTTCGACGCTTATTCTGATGACCTCATCATTTCGGCTACTAGGTATCAATCTACTAGAGAAAAAACAGCCAGCTCAGTCGTTAAACTTGACGTATCTAAGTTCAAATCAAAAAAGCCCATAACTTTGGGTGAGGTTTTAGAAACTGTCCCGCAAGTTTATCTCAATGAAAGTGGTCCAGGAGGTGTTCAAACAGTACACCTTCGAGGATCAGAAACCTCTCATGTTCTAGTGGTTCTTGATGGTCTTCCACTAAATGATCCCATCAATACTTCCAAGCTATTTGATTTCTCAAAAATAACCCTAATAGGAATTGAATCAGTGGAAGTTTTATTTGGTTCTCATGGTGTTCTCTATGGTTCCGAGGCCATCGGTGGAGTTATCTATATCAAAACTCTTAACCCTACGAGAATTCTCTCCAGTGTTGAAACCTCATGGGGATCCCATAAAACCATCAATCATAAAGCCCTGATTGGAAATAAAAAAGGTCGCTTCAATGGTTTTATCGGAATTGAACGTTTTGACACCCAAGGATTCAATGCCACGACATCAACTTCGAACAATCCAGCAGAACCAGATGGGAGCGAGCTTGTTAACCTGGCAACCAAAGTTGGTTATGAGTTTGATAATACGATTGCATCACTCAGCTCAAGACTACATTTACAAAAGACTGATCTCGATAAAGGATTTGGAAGTGAACGAGATGATACTAACTTCACATCGGATGATCGTTTCCACTATCACCTCCTTACACTCAAATCGAAAACTTCTACTCAACTTTTTTCTCCTGAAATGAAGATAGGCTACAGTGATCAAAAACGAGAAAATCTGGATTTGCCTGACTCTCTTTCAACATCGACTGATACACAGCTTTATCATGCGAAATCTACTGATTTGATTTTATCCAACAACTCTATTCTTACTGATAACCAGACACTCACTTTTGGTGTTCATTATAAAAACGAGAAGGGAAAATTTGATTTAAATCTTTCAAATTCCCCAACCATTTTTCAGCAAAAGTCTGAAGATACTTATGCCCTCTTCTTTCATCACCATTTTGAGCTCACAGACTCAACTATTCTCAACTCAGGATTTAGAGCAGAGAGAAGTCACCTTTTTGGAACGAATTCTAGTTTCAAACTAGGATCAAGCACCAAACTTTCAAAAGAGACAAGACTGTATTCCCTCATTTCTACTGGATACAAAAACCCAACTCTCTACCAACTTCACTCGCAATATGGAAACAAGAATCTCGATCCAGAGAAGGCCTTGTCTTTGGAAATTGGAAATGAAACGTCACTAGGACAGTTTGATTTTGGATGGAATCTTAATCACACTTTGATTGATGATTTTATTGACCTTGAAGGAACTTACCCCAATCAAAAGTATCAAAATTCTAGTGAACTAGAAGTTACAAGTTCTGGAGTCCAAGGCTCTTATCAACTCACTCCGCAGATGAAAGTGAAATCCAATCTCGACTACACACGAGCAAAAAATAAAAAATCGGGACAGACACTTCTCAATCGTCCAAAGTGGGCCGGAAAACTTTCATTTGAATGGATAAACTCAAGTCATGAACTGACATCTCAATTTGAGGCCAAAGGTGATCGGATTGGGGGTTCAACATCTTCGCCGGTAGAACTTTCAGGATATGGCCTTATACATTTGGGCTACAAGTACTCTTGGCACTATTTGGAATTTTTTGGGAACATCAGAAATCTTTTAGACAAAAACTATGTCGGTACTGCAGGATTTAACACCGGAGGACGTATGATTTTTGCCGGAGTTTCAGCTTCTCTTTAGCTTTGACATCTTTCCAACATAAATGACAAATGAACGCATGGATTTTCAGCCTCTTGCAGGATATTTTTCATTGGAATGAGAGGCTAAGGGGCGTGTAATTCTTACAATTTCAGCAACTTAGAGCCACACACAAACCAATATATGTTATTTTATCTCATTCAAAATTTAGAGGTACACATATGTTCGAGCGGGCACGAAAATTCTTAGAAGTCGTTGTTTACTATCTAATGGTCATCCCAACATGGACCAAACTTACTGTTCATAATACATGGGGAATTATTAACGTCTTTTTCATCACATGGGTTAGACCAATGAAAGGTGGATTAATCGACGAAAATCATCCCTATGCAACAGGTATCAATCCAAAGACAAATGATTTCATCTGGCACGATAATGTGATTTTCAAAACTGAAAGAGATAAAGAATACCAACACACTGACAGAGAAATCATTGAACTTGTTGGTGGCCATATGTTGAAGATGGTTCAAAAATCTATGGCGACAACGAACAATCCAGAAGGGATTCCTGATAGAATGCCACCATCAATCAATTATATTCACGGAACAGTTCACTACAACGGAGCTTTTCTGATTTTTAACAATATCAAGGAAGCTACAAGACACTTCAGTGATCCGGAATTCAAAAAAGAGTTCAAAAGATTCGTAAGAACTGAAAAAAGAGAACCTGTTACGATTCTTAGAGAAAGAAATTATGACAGAAAGGAATTTCTAGAGTTTGTTTGTTTTCTTAGAACAATGTTTCCATGGTTTTCAAATTCAAATGGAAATAAAAAGAGAATCGGCTGGGGTAACCCTGCACCATATTGTTCTGTAAACACCATTACGGGCTATTGGATGGATGGAACTTATGCCACTTATACAGAAGAAGGGCGTAAGACCATGGCAAGGCCAGCTATAAAGGCACAGTACTTCCAAGGTGAATATGGCTTTGGACGCGATTATACTCGTTGGCCTGAAAAATTTCTTGCCAGTTTTACTGACGACAGAGTCAAAGCAAGAGGCCTCAAAGGAAATATGTTCTTTGTAGATAATAGAAAGCTACTTCAAGGATACAAGTTTAATCCTGAGGCACTTCCAAATATTACAGAAAGATTGATCGAAAAAATGAATCTTGAAAGGTTTGCAAAAATCTCATGATTATAAGAACAGAACTTTATAAAGAACACGAAGTAAGTTTTTTTGATCTCTCTGATGAGGTTGTACTCAAGAACGGGCAGAATCCTGGAATTTGGACTTACAACCAGGACTTCAAACTTAACAATGAACTTATCATTGGCTTTAGTCCAACCAATTACCATACATTCATCATTTGTGGTTCCTGTGAATATCATACGAGATTCGCTTTTAATAAAAACAAACTAAGGAACTCCAGACATACCTCAATCAGGGCAGGAATGTTCATTAGAATCAAAGGTATTTCTTCAGAAGAGCTTTTTCATTTTCGAAGCAAACTCCTCAATCTGATCGGAACTCGAACATTCAGCTGTATTGATGGTGTGACTAGTATCCTAAAAAAAGAATTAGGCATTGAAGTCATTGGCCTCCAAGACGATGCTCGCCACCTTGATGAATACGTTACTCCTATGATGATCAATGGTTTTAGAAGAAATGGCGTCAAGCTTGATCATGAGCTCTATCTCACTAGAGAAAAGACATTGGCGCAAACAGAGCAAGAGATGATTTATTATTCTCATTCATTCGAAAACGCATTAACTGCAAGTGAAGTGATTCATACTTCTTTGTCTAGGATATTCAGACCATTCTTCATTGAGAAGACCAACCAAATCAAGACGTCCTCTCATCCTTACTCTCTTGCAAAAGCTTGAGGACATCAGTCTTAAGCGAAAAGATCAAGCTACCAAGGAAAAGAAACCCGACCTGCATAAATCTATCGACTATGGAGACTAGAGCTCCTATTTCATAATTGTATCCCAAAAGATGAAAGACACCTGCGAAAGACGCTTCTTTTACACCAACATTGCCAGGCAGGAGTGGTAGCAAA
>SBGE01000244.1 GCA_006226755.1 Deltaproteobacteria bacterium
GAATACATAATTAACTTATTTGAGGTGAGTTCATGTCCACTCTTTACACGCAAAAAGATCACAGCAAGATACCCGAGCTGGAACATAGAAATTTTAGAAATGATGATTTTTGGACCAAGATTCCTGGGTGGGCCAATATAACAAGAGGTGAGTTTGCAGACTTCAGATGGCAGAGTAAAAATTCCATCAAAAAAGTTGATCAAGTTGAAAAAATTCTAGGTTCAAGAGTCACTAAAGAGTTTATGGATGATCTAAGAATGGGTCAGAAAAAAACTCCTATGAATATCAGGATCACTCCTTATGTCTTTTCACTTATTAACTGGGATGATCCACTCAATGATCCTTTGAGAAAACAGTTTCTACCTGTTGGTAGTCAATTCCTTCCTGATCATCCAATGGATCAGGAGGACTCTCTTGGAGAGGATACTGATTCACCTGTACCGATGCTGACACATAGATATCCAGACAAAGTACTTTTTCTTCCAACAACAATTTGTCCGGTTTATTGCAGCTATTGTACTCGCTCAAGAATCATTGGTGGTTCTACTGAGTCGGTTGAAAAAGAAACTTATGGGGCAAACCAGAAGAAATGGGATGATGTCTTTGCTTATCTTGCAAGATCTCCTCTTGTAGAGGATGTCGTGGTTTCAGGTGGAGATGCTTATATGCTTACTCCGGCCCAAATCAAGTACATTGGGGAAAACCTATTGAAGATTCCTCATATCAGAAGAATCAGATTGGCCACCAAAGGAATTGCAATTTTCCCTCAAAAAGTTTTAACCGATGATGAATGGGTTGGAGCTGTAAAAGAAGTTCATGATCTAGGACGGGCCTTTGGTAAACAAGTTGTGATCCACACTCACTTCAGTTCACCAAACGAAATCACCAAGTGGTCTCAAATGGCCATGGACAGACTTTTCTCTCTGGGGATTACTGTTAGAAACCAAGCTGTTCTTCAAGAAGGTGTAAATAACCATGTTGATGAAATGGTTCTTCTTACGAGACAACTTGGGTTCATGAACATTCAACCATACTACGTTTATATGCATGATATGGTTCCTGGGTGTGAACACCTGAGAACAACATTGAAAGAAGGTGAGGAGCTTGAAAAGGCCGTTCGTGGAACGACTGCTGGTTTCAATACTCCGACTTTTGTTTGTGACCTTCCAGGTGGTGGAGGTAAGAGACATATCGCCTCTTATGAATATTATGATGATGAAAATGGAATTTCTGTTTGGAAAGCACCTTACGTTAAGAAAGATCAGATGTTCTTGTATTTTGATCCAATCCATAAGCTTTCAGAAGATGCTCAGAAGCGATGGGCGAATGAAGGTGATCGCAATGCCATGATTGAAGAGGCAAAGAAGAAAGCTTAATAAGAGAATGTAGTAATTAAGTTAGTTTTAGAATAAAGAAGCCCCCGAATTACGGGGGCTTTTTATTTGGGTCATTGACCGCCGACAGTCATGCCACCGAATACCATCATTGGGGCAAAGAAGGTCTTATTACTGTCTGCGTGGATGGTATCACCCATTCCAGAGATTTGATTTAGAACTTTGAAATAGTTTCCAGATACAGTTACACCTTTCACGGGCTGGATGATTTGATCGCCTTTTTTAAGATAGCCACTGGCACCAAACGAAAAATCACCACTCACCATATCTGATCCAGAACCAAGACCTTGAATGGCCACAATTTCAAAATATTCATCATTTTTGAGATCAGTTTCTTTATCAGCTCCGGCGTTGATCAGCATATTGGTTCCATTGACTCCAAGTGTACCTTTCGGTCCTCTTGAAGCGTGGCATGTGTTTTCAACTTTGAAAAAATCAGCTGTAGCTGAGTTGTGATAAAAAGTCTTTAGCACCCCATTTTCAACAAGTGTGGTTTCCTTGGTGAGACTTCCTTCATCATCAAATGGATTATAGGTGAAGGCCTTGTCATATGTTGGATGGTCTGAGATTGAAAGACCTTCAATCGCGACTTTTTCACCAACTTTGTCTTTCCAAGGATTCGTTCCGTTCATCGCACCTTTCCCAGAAAAAAGACCAGCAAAGTTTCCGATGAAATTTCCAAGTATATCAGTTGTAAAGACTATTCTATATTCGCCAGTTTTTAGTGGAGTTCCTTCAAGTAGCCCGTTAGCGTGTTTGTATGATTCATCAATAACATTGTCGAAATCCAATTCATTGAAAGTTCTGGCGACAGACCCATGATAATGCATACTTTGCTTGCCGTTTTTTTCAATCAGGGCAGAAGTGTAACAAGAAAAGGTTCTTTCCTTTTGAGTGCAAACAGTTCCTTTAGAATTGACGTACATTCTGACGTGTTCAACTTCACTTAGATTGTTATAGGGAGCACTTTTAACGGCTGAATCTTTTTCCTTTATTTTGGATTCAAGATCCAAAGTAAATTGCGTTTTTTTGTCGAGGGGGGTTGTGTCGGATTTATAAACTCTTTCATTCGTCCCATCGAATTCCTGTGCTCTGGCGACAGCAATTTTTTGGTTAGGGTCATCCTTGCTGAATTTGGCATTTTCAAGGGCCTGCTCTACCATAAAAGAAAGACTTTCATCATCTAGAGCTTCACTGTAACTTGTTCCTACTTTTCCATCTTTGATGACTCTGATTCCTAGAACCTGTGATCCAGACACTTTGTATTCGGAGAGTTCACCTTCATCTGCCTTAAGAGAAAGAACGTTTGATTTATCAAGAATACAGTCGGCTTCAGCACCTTTTGCCTTGGCCATATCCATTACTTTATCTATCGTAGTTTTTAGTTCGTTCATTTTCCTTGTCCTCCAACCAAAATTTGATCTACTTTGATCGCCGCTTGACCAACTGTTGTTGGAATGGCGCCGGATACAGAACCACACATACCTGCAGCAAGTTCGAAGTTGTTTCCAACCATGGAAATTTGTTGAAGTACTTCAGGTCCTGTTCCAATCAAAGTTGCACTCTTTAGAGGCTTATCAATTTTTCCATCTTTGATTAGGTAACTTTCTTGAGCAGCAAAGTTAAATTCACCGGTTCCCGGTTGTACTGAACCACCACCCATTTTTTTACAGTAAATCCCATGAGGAACTGATGCGATCATTTCTTCTAATGTGGAGTCGCCAGGTTCAATGAATGTATTTCTCATTCTAGAGGCCGGAGCAAATTTATAACTTTGTCTTCTTCCGCTTCCAGTTCGGTCGTAACCAGTTTTCATGGCGCCGACTTTGTCGACTAAAAAGCTTGTAAGCTTTCCGTTTTTAATAAGCTGTGTTTTCTGTGTTGGCATCCCTTCATCATCAATATTGATGGATCCCCATTTTCCTTCGATTGTTCCATCGTCTACTGCAGAGACACATTCATTCGCGATCATCTGATCCATTTTGTCCCAAAAGACTGATGCTTTTTTGGAAACAGAAGTTGTTTCTAGTAGGTGGCCACAGGCCTCATGGAAGATGACGCCTCCAAACCCATTGTCGATAATGACAGGCATTTTACCTGCAGGGCAATCAACGGCCGTCAATTTGATTAAGGCCTGTCTAGCGACATCCTCACCAAATTGTTTTGCATTAATAGTGTTAATGAACTCCCAACCTTGTAGAGCGCCTGGACCTTCATAGCCAGTGCTTTGTTCGCTTCCATCTTTGGCAAAAACTTGGGCCACAAGTCTCGCGTAATGGCGGTCATCAAATGTATGGAGACCTTCACTGTTGAAAAGTTCAATTGTCTGAAGTCTTTGAAGTGAAAGAGCATTAACTTGATCAACTTTTTCACTGACGCCTCTGGCGGCCTTATCAATTTCAAAAAGAAACTTGATCTTCTCGTCCATTTCATAAGTGCTATCGAGTCCCAGAGTGGCCGGATGAATATTCTTAACAACTTGATCAACAAAAGAAGAGCGTGCTCCTTCTGAGGCCTTTTGATCATTGGCCGCAATCAGGGTCGTGATTTTTTTGAGTTCTTCTTCATTAGTTGAGTTGGTATAGCCATAGAGAACTTTGGTACCATAAATTAAACGAATACCAATTCCAAAATCGACACCACCAGCAATTTCGTGAACTTTGCTTGAAAGAACAGAAATTCGGGCATTGTTATTTTTCTCTACAAAGAGTTCGGCAAAGTCGGCGCCAAGCGATAAAGCATGGTCGATGACTCTCCCGGCTACAGTTTTGTCTAAAAGCATCAAAAAGCTCCTTATTGATGAGGTAAGGGAGCTCAAGTTTACCGATTTTAAGGGGGGATTGAAAGACTCAGTGTCTATTTTCCGGTATCAGCGATTTCTTCACGTTTTCTTCGATCTGACTCTCTTTTGTTGAGGATATTGGTCAGGTTGTCATGAAGCTCCGGATGCTTTTCGATGATCTTTAGAAAATCTTCTTTGTTGAGTTTATATAGGTCACAGTAGGTTTGGGCACGGACATTGGCATTTCTTGTGGTGTGCTGCAATAGGGCCTGTTCTCCGAAACATTGTCCTTCGTGCAATGAAGCGACAGCATTCCCATCCTTCAAGATGACGTCCACTTTGCCGTGACCGATAATGTACATCTCATCCCCAATTTCACCAATATTGATAACTGTATGCCCTGGGGCGAAGTATTTTTGCTCAAGTGCAGCAGATACTTCTTTCAGGCAAGCGATAGAGCAGCCTTTGAAGATCGGAACATTTGAGATGAGTTTCATATTCATGTAAACCTGCAATTCATTTTGGAGAGCAGGAGGTAAGTCAGAAATGATTTTTGAATCATTATCAGAGAGTCTCTTATCAAACATATGATTGTAGTATTGAAAACAGGCCGATTGGATTCTGGGCGGAATATTGTAATGCTTGAGAAATGTCGCCAGATCCTGCATTTTTTCTCGGTTCTTTTCTTTATATCTATTTGCAGCTTGAAGCATATTAGCGACGTTACCAATGACGATACCGTAAACACCAACTCCGGAAATCATGATGAACATTGTAAATATTCTGGCAATCGGAGTCGTTGGAGTGATGTCACCATACCCGATGGTTGTCAGAGTTGTGACTGCCCAATAGAGACAAGTCACATAATAGTCCATTCTTGGACCCTCTGTATGTGGATGTAGAAGAACCCATCCACAGGCGATCCAGTGGATGACAACAATCGTTGAAACCACATACATTTGAATTTTGATATGTCTTGGTATTAAGGCAATCGTGCTGACAATTTTCCAGACTTTGATAATACGAACCAAACGAAAAAGCCTGAGAAGAGTGATGATTTTGAATCCCTGTTCCAGGCCAAAAGTTGAGGAAATGATATCAAATGGTATACAGGCCATGAAATCTACAAGGAGAAATCCCAATATCCCAGCTCTTGTCGAAAACTTTTTGCCGGCCTTTTTCCATTCTTCTTTAACTTCTTTCAAGCGATATATCAGATCTGCTAAAAAGATTGCTGAGAGAATTCCGTCCGACCATAATTGCCAAGTTTGAATATTCGTTTTGAACACAAAACTAAAAGGAGCTTCAAGTGCTGTAAAGGCCACGGCCCAAAACAGGACACCGATCCAAATGAGTTCTTTTTTACTTAATTGGTTTTCTTCAAACATAATGCGCCGGAGATAATGATCAATTCGACCTACTGATCGGTAAACTAGTGAAAAAAGTGAGAAAAAATTCAGTCTAACCGAAGTCGAAAGGTCAATTTTATGTCAATTCGATCTGTTTCCATTGACAAAAATAGGCATGATATCAAAATAGGGGTAAAAGGTTTTTAGCCTATTTAAAACGGAGATATTAGATGTTTAAACGTATTGGACTTTTTATATTGGTCAACATTTTGGTGATGGTAGTCGCCAATATTGTGATTTCTTTGGTCGTTGGATTCTTAGGACTTGGGCCGACGATGACGGCTAACGGAATTAATTATTCCACTTTGATGGTTATCTGTCTTGTCTGGGGTATGGCCGGATCTTTTGTTTCTCTTTTGATCTCAAAGTGGATGGCAAAACGAGCTTATGGCGTTGAGATCGTTTCAACGACAGGCCCCTATGGTGAACTTGTGAGAAAAGTTCATGAATTTGCCAAACGAGCAGGTATCGAAAAGATGCCAGAAGTCGGGATTTATCATTCTCCAGAAATCAACGCTTTTGCCACAGGAGCGACTAAGAACTCATCGATGGTAGCTGTTTCAACTGGACTTCTTGAAAAAATGAATACTGATGAGGCCGAGGGTGTTCTAGGGCATGAGGTTGCTCACATTGCCAATGGAGATATGGTGACCTTGGCCCTGGTTCAAGGTGTAGTAAACGCATTTGTCATGTTCTTTGCCCGAATTGCAACTATTGCCATTGACAACCTGATGAGAGGAAATGATGACAATGGAAAAGGACTAGGCTGGATTGCCTACATGGTGATTTATAACGTCCTCTACACTGTCTTTTCTATTCTTGCTGCTCCGATTGTCTTTGGTTTCTCGCGATACAGAGAATACCGTGCAGACAGTGGAGGGGCTACGCTTGCAGGTAAGCAAAAGATGATTGCAGCTCTCGAAGCACTTAAGAGAAATTACAATAATCTTGATCAATTTGATGATGGTATTCAAAGAGACAGCTCAGTCAGAGCGATGCAGATTTCAAGTCGAATGAGTTGGACCGAGATGTTTTCAACTCACCCAACTCTCGATAAGAGAATTGAAAAACTAAAACAACTTCCTGTTTAATCTTTCAATGGCCTGGTTGTAACCTGCAACCAGGTCTTTCATGCATTCTTCTACTGTAGGAATGTTCTTGATAAGCCCTGAGATCTGACCAATTTCCAATTCACCTTCGTTCATATCACCTTCAAGCATACCGGCCTTGGCCCGACCTTTTCCCAAGTGCTCTTGAATCTTGGCAGGATCAGTACAATTTTCTTCCATTACAGTAATCTCTTCCCAGAATTTATTTTTTAAGAGTCTGACGGGAACCAGCTTTTTCATAGAAAGCATCGTCGAGCCTGATGTCGCATTCACGATGGCCTGCTTGAAATTATCATGTGCTGAAGACTCTTGAGTTGCGGCAAAACGACTTCCTAATTGTACTCCCGAAGCACCGAGTGCAATAGCAGCGGCTATGGCCCTACCATCACCAATACCTCCTGCTGCAATAACTGGAATGGAGAGGGCGTCAACAACTTGAGGAATCAATGTCATGGTAGTGATTTCATCTCTTCCATTATGCCCACCAGCTTCAAATCCTTCTGCAACCACAGCATCAACACCTGCGGCCTCACATTTTAGCGCAAGTTCAGGTGAAGAAGTTACATGAACAACTTTGCAACCTTTATCTTTAAGGAAAGAGGTATATTTTTTGGGAGATCCCGCAGATGTGAAAAAGATTTTTATACCCAAATCAAGAGCGGTGTTGATTTGTTCTTCACAATACTTGTAGAGAAGCGGAACATTTACTCCAACAGGCTTGTCAGTAATTTGTTGGGCCTTTTTTATATGTTCTGCAAGTAGATCAGGTTTCATTGAGCCTGCACCAACTAACCCCAATCCCCCGGCCTTAGAGACAGCCCCGGCCAGCTTTCCACCCGAAACCCAGACCATTCCCCCTTGGATAATGGGGTACTGAATTCCAAAGAGGTCTGTGATGTTATTTTTTAGGTTTGGCATTTTTTGATTTCCTGAGCACACTCTCCAGGGCCTTAATCACTTTAGCCGTATTCGGTTCAGGATACTTCTTGTAGAGTTCCCCTACGATCGGAGTAGGTTCACCACCTTCTTCCTTATAACGGAGAAGTTCTCTGACGAATTCACAACTGATGACGAAAACCTGTTGTTGGATCGTGAATTTATTGACGTTTACGGTACTAAAACCTTTTCCGTTTTGTGAGCCATGATGGGTTTTGATGATATCATCAACACCGAGTGGGACTTCACTTTGTTTTCTTACCATGATTGAGGCCTCAAGAGCATGATTGAAAACCAAATCCCAATCTTCTTCATTCAGACCGGCACTTTCTAGTTCATCGAAAGTGACTATTTTGGCTAATTCATCATTATCAACAAGTGAGATGTCCTTGAAGAGGGAAGCGTAGGCCATTGATTGAAAGAGTTTTTCATCATCAATAGACAATGCTTTCAGCATTTCATTGGCCACGATGCTGGCCATATGGCAGTGGCGGTAGAGATAACTTGTCTTTGAGTTCACAATTTTTCGAAGCATGCCTGACATTTCGGGAGATTTTTTGGTCGATTTGATGATGTTATCTATAATGGCCTCAGTTAATTGAATTGTGGCCGAAGTGAAACCCATGTTTTTAATTTCTGTCAGAGCAATCTCTACCGTCTGGGCCATGAAAGAGATTTCTTGATCGACACTTTCAAAGCCTTCTTCCAGTCTTGCTACCAATTGGTCTGAAACTGAATTCGTAAAGTTCACCTGCATTTCTTTGGGAATATAAAACATTTTGAGGCCTTGCTCAGAATATTTCAAAATCATCGCTTTGCTGAAGGTGTCTCCGCCATGAATTCTTTTGACGAATTGATAATCATCAGGGCCTTTTTTAATACGTATGAAGACATCACAGGGAGTTGTCTGCAATGGATAAAAATACTTTACTGGAATAGGTATGTAGTCGGGGAGAATCTTTTTTTGAAGTGATTCCTCAGTAACACCCAAAATTTTGGAAGCTGACTTTATGGTCTCTTCAAAATTATTTGGATCTTCTTGAATGATCCCAAGATCGTTGATGTTATGTTTGGTTTTTCCGAGAATAATCAGACCTATTTCTTCATCATTTTCTTTGATGAAATCATAAAGAATCTTTGCAGAATCTTCCTGATCAATTTGATTACGGCAAATGACCAAAGAAACTCCTGGTAAGATACTCATTAGGTTGATGGCATCAGTTGCAGTATCGCGAGGAATGACTTCGGCTCCGGTGTAGGCTTGGAGATTCAACGTAAGGATCTCGTTGAGATTTTCATTGGGTTCGATAAGGATAACTTGACTCATATTGAAAATTATAGGCCCAAAGGTAGTGAAGGGGAAGCGTGTTACTTTATATCCGAGTCTTCCAGTGCTTTTACTGGAGAGCGTCCGAGTTGGAGTAGAACTTCCTCATCACTTTCTCCGATCAACCTGGCCTTGGTAGCAGTTCGCTTTGTTCCAAAACCAATTCGATTAAAGACTTTCCATCCGGCCTGAATAAGAGACTTTCTAATACTGTTGGAAGAAGAGTAAGTGGAGAGTGTTACATCTTCACTTGAAACTTTGGCCAGTAACTCAAACCACTCAACAGTCCATAGGGCCGGATTTTTCTTAGGTGAAAAAGGATCTTGATAAATTGCGCCAACTCCTGCGACAAGATTTGATTCGTAGGCCTTGAGTACTGTCTGGCGAGCATCTCCTATGAGTATGATGAGTTTATGACTTTCTTTTTCTGCAATATAATGTTCAACAGGTTCTCTGCGCAATTCCATACTACTGAAGTCGGGATAGGGGAGGTCTTTTTCAATTTTGTTTTCTATAGTTGCATACTCAACTAATTTGGCATCCAATTCTGTAGAAATAAAAGTGAGTTTGTTAGTCGGTTTTATTTGGGCAAGATACTCAACAGTTGTTTTGTATCCAGTTCCAAGACCAAATCCGACTTCCAGACAAGTGAGATCATTTTTAATAAGTTTTTCAAGGATTTCACAGCCTTCAACATAATTGTAGAGGGTTTCTTCCACTGCTCCTGAAAGCGAATGACAGGCCTCATTGAAGGCCTCTGAATGCAATGTTTTACTGCCATCTTCTGTTTCTAGAATTTGATACTTGCCCAGGTCACCAGTAAAAGTGTTTTTATGTTGATCGTTTTTGTCTGACATAGGTGGCAATTTATCAAATTTGTTCAGGTTCGTCCTCTGTTTTGTCGATAGGAAAACAGTATGGATTTTAAGAAATTGCTTTTTTTTCTTTCTCTGGTTTTAGTTGTTTCATGTGAAATGAACAAAAGGAAGCCAGCTAGCATTGAGGAAATCATCCTTACAGAATCTCTTGGTCCCGATAGAAACCTTGGAGTCGAAGAGACAAACATCGCGCTTAGAGTTTGTTATGCTTTTAAATCTAAAAGAAACTATCTGCGCTCATTCAAAATCGGTTCACAGTTTGAATTTCAAATTCATGAAAGAGCATGCAATGGATCAGAGAGTTCACATGTGGCCAAAGTTAAACTCTATGAGCATCCTGAAGAAAGACACCTCGAATTCAGAGGTGATGAGAAACAAGTTTATTTGAGTAAAGTTATGACGGATCGTCACGGAGCCATGTCATACCTGTGCAATGCTTTGTTTAGAGGAAAGGAAGTTTCTAATACTTACTTAAAAAATGAAACTCAGAAATTTCAATTTGAGTTTGATAACAATGGAGAGATGGATATTGTTAAAGTTGTCTACGGTGTGAAGGGAGTGGATAATTTTGGGGGTGTCTATTACTCAGTTAGTTATATCGACACCTATCAAATGGAATCCACTCCTCATAAAACTGAAAATACCGGTATGGCGGTTAAAGCGTCTCGGTCATTCCCATGTGGTCAGGGTGGCGGCACCAATGACCTCGTTCAGGAATTGATAACGGAATAGGTGGGTTCTCTCTTGGCTTCATCCATAAGAATGCCCAGCTATTTCTTTCTAAAACCCAACTTAATTCATTGTGCATCATCTTTTCATAAAAATAGGCATCATTAGTTTGTTGAATCATACCTTCATCGTTGAAAATAGAACCAAAATAATGATCGGTATCGGCGGCCAAGTGGCTCAACTCATGAAAGAGTGTACTGAGTTGTTCATTACGGTCACCTTTCCAAAACTCAGGACATAGATAAATCCGATTGAAAGTATACGGTCCAAGGTTGAGGACATAAGCAATCGTACCACCGCCACCGGCACATCTTTGATCGCGCTCAGTTCGACAGTAATAACTATAGCCGCCACGGACTTTTGTTCCCATTTTTCCTAATCCCGTTACCAAGAGATCATGAAATTTTACATATGTGGCAGCATGAGTTTTGTATTGAAAACGTGTGCTGCTTCTTCTTCCATCAGGACGAATGTAATTGTTCAGTACCCAATTCAATGAATATTTTCTGATGCCTTCTTGAACATGATTGAGTTCAAAAACCTTTTCCGCCAGATCTCTATGTAGAGCTTTGAGTGACTGTTTGTAGCTGGCGTGACAGCCAGAAAAACCAATGCGACCTACAGCGGCCTCTGGCTCGTAGGCATGCGAAAGAGAGAGAATAGATAGTAAGACTATCGTTAAGAGAAATTTCATTGTTTTGCCCCGTGTTGTGTTAAGACAAAATCATAGCCATCCCATAAAGGGAGAGTCAAGGAAGCGGAATGGCAATATTTAAAGAATGAATACTTGCGGTCCAGAAGTCGTCTTGAGGGTTTCTGTAGGGAAGCTTGATAGAGTAGTTGAATTGAAAGAATCGGGCGCGAAACATGGGATTAAAAGTCAAAAATTGATTTGATATTTTTGAATACAATGAAAAAGGCAAATTATTCAAATGGGTCAATGTCCCTACGTAAAGGCCTTGAGCAATACTTTGCCCATCTCTGAAGTGAAAACCGTAGAAAGGGTCAAGTGAAACGAGACCAAAACTTTTGTTCTTATAGCGGTAATGCAGATGAATCATGGGAAGATCAGTATAGTAAGTCTCTCTTTTACTGCTAGATGCTTCCATGAATTTGAGTTCTAAAATTTCGATTCGATAAAGATAATCGTCAAACTCTCTTTCATAACCAAAATCTCCAGCATAAGAGATATTGTCTTGATCAATACTTCCGGTATCAATCAGTTTTCCTTGAGTGACAATTTCACTCTGGTCTAATTCAACATTAATGTCTGCCCTTGTCAGTTGGTAAAAATTAAAAATCAGGGTTTCATCTTTTCTCTTTTTGATTTTAGATTTTACTCCCATTTTATACTCTTTACGGACATAAGTTTGTGCTCTAGAGGTTGAATTGGAGTTCTGGTTATTAAAAGAAAACGAGGCACCTATGTTGATGTCAATGAAAGGACTCAATTTGAAATCAAAGTTTTTGATTCTGAATATTGGAAGCGGTATGCCTGCTTTGATATCAAAATCAATATACTTTTCTGTATTTAAA
>SBGE01000072.1 GCA_006226755.1 Deltaproteobacteria bacterium
TGGTTCATATTTTTTATCAAAAATTAGCTCACTGTTTTTAACCAAACGATCATAAATACTCTTTAAGTATCTTGAACTTGTTCCAGTAAGTCTGATTTCTTCAATACCAGGAGACTTTAAATAATCTTCTCCAAGGTCTACAAGCTGATCAATATAATCATTTTCTTCATAACTATTTTCAGAATCCATTCTTAGATCTGAAAAAAGACCGTTTTTAATCATGTCGATGCTTGAACATGAAGTAACTATAAAGAATGTGAGAATCAGTATTGCACTTTTCATAATAAAAAAAGCCCTCTCCTAAGAGAGGGCCAATCATTCCAATGATTATCTATGTCTAATTATACTTATTCTGAAGCGATATCTCTATCAGGAACATAATACAAAGTGAATCCAGCAAAAATCAGGTTTGGATCCTTGATCATTGGCTGGTTGTTGTCATAAATAGATCTCCATCGTGATGCAGTTCCATATTTTGCATTAGAAATTGTTCCCAGAGTCTCACCATTCACTACTGTGTGCGGTAGTCCATTTGGTTGCCATACAAATCTTTCCGCTGGCTCACTGTAGTTTAGAACTTGTCCAGTGCTGATTGTTGAGATTCCACCATTTGCATTGGAAAGGTCTTTCCACTTGGAGTAATCTCCATATATTTTGAAAGCAATCCACATAAGTGTGTCGCCTTTTTTAACTGTATATTGTCCATTGGATCCTGTGTCGAGGCTTACTGGAGACGAGCCAGAATCTTCGGCAAAAGCCACCTCTTCAACTGGAGCTTTTTCTCCATCTTCCATCATTAGATCTTCATCTTCAGAATCAACGATGAAGTCTGCATCTTGTTCAATACCTTCAGAAGCTGCTGTACCATCAGCTTTCTTTTTGTTGTTCGAACATGCTGTCACTGTAAGTAAGGTTAAAATCAAAAATAAATTAAGCCATTTCATTGTCATCTCCTTGGAATGATTTCAAGTAGCATCTAGTGACTTATCGGAGTAGATAATCAACAGTTTAGGGCTTCTCAAACTTTTTCTCTTTTTATTTTAAATGAGTTGACGCACGTGTGCTCAATGTGAATTTTTTTCCGACCTTCGTCTGAGTAATACAGTCGGAAAAATGTCCTTACTGGACTTTTGTCATTTGCACTATGTAAAATAACATGGTGAAGAATTTTAAAGGCTTACTAGCCCTTTACCTCATTACTTTACTTTTTTCATCAAGCGCATTTTCACAAAATGTTCTCGATGATTTGGGCGGTGGTGCTTCGGCGGCGGCTGCACCAGATCTTGCCGTTGAAAAAGTTGAGAAAATTAGTCAGTCAAAACGAATTTTTATCATCACCAATTCAAACTCAAGTTTCGATAAAGGCGACTTTATTTCTTTGTTACTTGATGCAAAGCTGGCTGCGAGAGCACTGGTTGCCAAGACCACAGAATCTGGCGTGGCCGGTATTAAAATCACCAAGATTTACAGTCTCGCTCTTTGGAAGCAACTTCGCGATGGACTTGAAGTCCAAGTTTTAAGAGGAGATGACAGTTACTACAAACTTAAGCGTGATGAAGCCAAAAAGTCCGATGAGAATGAAGGAATCATCAAATCTGAAGAAGATCTTTTTAATGAAACAAGTCTCCTAGAAGACGATCTCAGTCTTGAAGAGAACAGCAATCGTATCATCAAGCAAGACAATGTCGTATCAGCTACGATGGCCTCCATTGAAGGTATTGATAATGATGGAAGTTCTCAACGCTACACTCAATTCAATGTTCACTGGGCCTATCAGCTCGAAGATAATATCTGGGCCGAATTTTCATATGGGCAAAACATTATTGATGACTTCCCTAACCCAGGTCTTCAAACAAAAATGACAAATATTACCTTAAGGGCGAAGTATACAATTTCTGCGCCTTTCTTTTCTTACGTTCAACCCTATATCGGTTATCAGATCGTTGGTGCATCTGCACCGGGAGCAGGTGAAGAAGACCCAGACAATCCAGATATCGATTTGGATGCTGAACTTAACAGGCTTGAAGACTTGAAGAAAAGTAATGTCATTTTTGGTATGACTATTTTAAAAAGACTCGTTCCCGGTTGGTTTATCCGCGGCGACCTTGGTTCAGATATTATCGGAGTTGGGTTTGGACTCGAGTTTTAAAGTTATTCTCTTAACTATTTTAGTGACTGGCTGTGGAGTCAAATCTGACCCTGTCCCCCCTCCAGGAACAGCAATTCCTAGTTACGAAAGTCAATTTCTCAAAGTACCCGACGTAGCAAAAAAGCAAGAGAAGAAAAAGAAAAGTGAATCCAACTGATGGCCCTTATCATAGCCACTGGCAGCAATATCGGTGACTCATTAGAATATCTTTCCCGTGCCAAAGCAGAACTTGAAAAACATTTCAAATTTGTCGCCGAATCAAGGATCTACACATCTAAGGCCGTCGACTACACCAATCAGCCCGACTTTTTTAATCAGGTTCTACAATTTGAGCTTCCGAAAATTTCTCCACAAGAAGTGATGAGCATTCTCTTAGACACTGAAAAAAGTTTAGGACGCAATAGAGATATTCCCAAAGGTCCAAGAACAATAGATATTGATATTCTCTTTTATGGTCTTGAAAATGTTGACTCGGATCATATTACAGTTCCACATCCACGTCTTTTTCAAAGAAGCTTTGTTGTATTTCCGCTTAAAGAGCTCCCGTATTTTGAGACTCTGAGTCAAAATTATGAATTCGATAATTCATTTGATGTAATCGCGACGCCAATCATCAACTAAGCCTCGGCACAACTCAGTTCACATTGACCCCTCTTTATAGCAAAACTATAATGTCATTTCACAAAAGCCATTCCCAGTCAGCTGGAAGGCATGTTTCAACACAAGGGCCAAGCATGATCAGTTTCGAATATAGTCAGGAACAAAAAGAAATTCGTGAAATGGCGATGAAATTTGCCAAAAACGAAATGCAACCTAATGCCGCCAAGTATGATGAGTCTGGTGAATTCCCAACAGATATTATGAAGAAGGCTTGGGAGCTTGGACTACTTAACACCTGTATTCCTGCCGAATACGGAGGAACTGGCTTTACAACTGTGGATTCAGTAATCATTTCAGAATGTCTTTCCTATGGATGCATGGGAATGAACACAGGAATGATGGCCAATGATCTCGCACTACTTCCAATTGTGATTGGCGGTTCAGACGAGCAGAAGAAAAAGTTTTTAACACCTTTTACTGAAGAATTTAAAATTGCTTCTTTTTGTCTAACTGAACCAGGTAATGGTTCAGATGCCGGTGGCATTAAGACAACGATAAAAGATGGCGGTGATCACTACATTGTTAACGGTCAAAAGATGTGGATTACTAATGCTGGGTTTGCAGATCTCTTTGTTCTGTATGGCACTAGTGACCCAGAGCTCAGGCATAAAGGTATAAGTGCCATTGTAATAGATCCTAAATCAGAAGGAATTGAACTAGGCGCTCCAGAAAAAAAGATGGGACATAAATGTTCCGACACTCGGGCCGTTACTTTTAATAACGTAAAAGTTCCAAAAGAAAACATGCTTGGCAATCCTGGAGATGGTTGGAAGATTGCGATGAAAACTCTTGATCACTCCAGACCGTTAGTTGCGGCGAGTGCCGTCGGTGGCGCCCAATGTGCTCTAGACCACACTATTGAATATGCAAAAGAAAGAAAGCAATTCAATATTCCTATTTCCGGACATCAAGCCGTTCAATTTATGGTCGCTAATATGGCCATGAAAACTGAAGCTGCAAGACTTTTAGTTACGAAAGCCGCTTGGCTGCTTGATCAAGGTCAGTCCAATACTCAGTTGGCCTCTTACGCTAAGGCATTTGCAGCAGACAGCTGCATGGAGATCTGCACAGACGCTGTTCAGGTTTTTGGTGGCTATGGCTACAGTAAGGAATACCCCGTTGAAAAGTTAATGAGAGATGCAAAGCTCATTCAAATATATGAAGGAACATCCCAAATCCAAAGATTAGTTATAGCAAAAGAAATTTTTACAAGGAGTTAACGTGAACATTTTTGTTTGTGTAAAGCAGGTGCCTGACACTGAAACAAAGGTTACCCCAAATGGTGATGGAAGCTACATTGAAACTAGCTCCATCAAATGGATTATGAATCCATACGATGAATTTGCAGTAGAGCAAGCTCTTCTTCACAAAGCAGCCAACGCTGGTTCAACTGTGACAGTAGTCAGAGTTGGTGGAACAAAAGACACAGAAGCTCTTAGAACTGCCCTTGCAATGGGAGCAGATGAAGCAATTCTTGTTGAAGCATCAGACAATCTTGACAGCTACATGACAGCAAAGGCCATCAAGGGTGCTATCGAGAAGTCAGGAAAAACTCCTGATTTGATTCTTACCGGAAAGCAGGCCATTGATGATGATTGTCTTCAAGTACCACAAATCCTAGCTCAAATGATGGAACTTCCAAGTGTTTCAGTTGTAGTTGGGTTTGAAGGAACTGGAAGCAACCTGACTTTAAAAAGAGAAGTTGAGGGCGGGGCCCTTGAAGTATATACAACCTCAGGCCCTGTCGTTGTTGCTTGCAACAAAGGTCTCAACACCCCTAGATATGCTTCGCTACCAGGAATCATGAAGGCCAAGAAAAAACCACTCACTACTCACAGTCTTGCTGATGTTGGTGTTTCTGCTGATGATCAAAGAATCAAGTATAGTAATTTCCAACTTCCACCTGAAAAGCCGCCAGGAAAAAAATTCGATGCAACAGATGAAGGTAATCAATCATCTATTGTTTCTGAAGTTGTTGGTCTTCTCAGAACTGAAGCTAAAGTTATTTAATTAAAGAGGAATATAGAAATGGCAAAAGTAGCAGTATTTACAGAAACACAAGGTGATAACGTAAAGTCAGTCACTCTTGAAATTCTAGGAAAACTTGCAGGTCAAGAAGTAGATGTAATCTCTATTGGAGAGGTCTCTGCATCAGGACTTGCTGAACTTGCAAAATATGGTGCTGGAAATGTACACGTCCTTAAAGGTGACGGACTTGATCAGTATTCGCCAGAAGGTTATGCAAATGCATTAAAAGATTTCATTGGTAACGGTGGATATGATTATGTATTTGCAGGATCTACTTCAATTGGCAAAGACCTTCTTCCAAGACTTAGCTCCATGTTCGGAGCAGGTATGGCATCAGAAGTAACAAACTTCACAATGGATGGTGGCTCTTTCGCAGGGACCAGACCATTGTTCGCTGGTAAATGTCTTGCAAAAGTTGAAGTGACTGGACCAAAACCACACTTCGTTACAGTAAGACCAAATGCTTTAGGACTTCCGGAGTCTCCAACAGCTGGAGCTGGATCTAAAAATGATGTTTCTGCTTCAGCTGGACAAATTAGAGCTGCAATTAAAGAAATCATCAAAGGTGCCAGTGAGAAGCTTGATCTAACAGAGGCAAACATTATCGTTTCTGGTGGTCGTGCAATGAAGAATGCTGAAAACTTCAAAATTCTTGAGGAAATGGCTGATGTTATTGGTGCAACCGTTGGTGCTTCAAGAGCTGCTGTTGACTCAGGATTTGCACCTCACGCAATGCAGGTCGGACAAACAGGTAAAACAGTTGCCCCAAGTCTTTATATTGCTTGTGGAATTTCAGGTGCCATTCAGCATCTTGCGGGGATGAGAACATCAAAGGTTATTGTTGCCATCAATACTGATCCAGATGCCCCAATCTTTACTAAGGCCGATTACGGTATCGTTGGAGATCTTTTTCAAATTGTTCCAATCATGACTGAAGAGTTCAAAAAGCTTTTGGGTTAATTTGAATTTAAATTGATTTAAAAAGAAAGGGAGTCTGTTGACTCCCTTTTTTATTTCTTATTTTTCACTTGCGATTGATCTTGCTGGTGATTGTGGCTTTCCACTCATGAAGTTAAATCCAGAAGTTTGAGCTTTATGGGCCATTTCTTCCTCAGTTTCAATGACTTCTTTTTCTTCAGCTTCAGCTTCTTGTTTTTCAAGTTGCTCTTGCTCATAAGCATCATACTTTTCACGCCCTACTGACTCATCTTCTTGTGATACTTCAGTCGCTAATTCTTCAATTGGTTCAACATATTCTTCTTGTTGAGCCAGTTTATCGAAAGCAGCTTTTTCTTCTAGTTCTCTGATTTTCTCAAATTCTGCTTCTGTTACAAAGTTAAGCATTGCTCCTGCGAAACTTCCTGTAGCGATTCTGATTCTAAAGCCTTCTCTTCCGTTATTTGTAAGGATACCAGAGACGACCTCTCCTCCATCTTCAAAGTTGAATTGACCACCGTCATTAACTTGTGCAAATCCAATCTCTAGGCTTTTCTCTTTATCGGTCCCTCTAAAAAGAACCACTTTGAGATTCTCAATGTTTCCACCACTCAGACTTGCTGATCCAGTAAGAGCATCAGAACCTCTTAGAACTTCTTTAGATGCATTTGGATCAAGAGCTCTTTCAAGGACAAGTTCAAAGTCTTGATCAATTTGCACACCTTGCTTCTGGCTTATCATCTGCTGTGGAGCAAGTTGAGCTCTATTGTCTTCGAAACCAGATTCTTCCATTAATTTTTTCTCAGCGCTTTTATCAGACTGAGCGAGAACTGTTTTCTTTTCTACAAATCTTCTCGCTTCAATGACTTCATAAGTTCCATCAATGCTTCTAAAAAGAGCAATTGTCTTTCCACTTTCGTGAAGAAGTGAAATATCAAACTCAAGACCCTTGTCTCCATCAATTCTCACCAAGCTTGTTCCAATCATTTGAAGTTCAACAATGATCTTCATCTGCTTATCTTCAACTCTAGTGATATCAAATAGGACTTCTTTCGTTGTGTTGTGGATCTTAATGATTTCCCATTTGCCATCCACTCTCAATTTATTTGAATCATTTAAAGGTAGGTATTGAGCAGCTGGAAGCTCACGCTCAGCCGAAGCTACAATCCTTTTAAAAGGTTGATCATCAAGACGTCTTGATACTTTAATTTCATTATCGAGCATGAACTCATTTGAATTAAAGTGGTAGTCTCTGAGAGTTCCCCCAACTACAACGACCGACCCCAATAGGAGCACTGTCATCATGAATTTTGTTGAACTCTTTAGCCACTGCATCTTAATCTCCTCAACTTTATCTGGCTTAACACTGAAGTAAGATGCAATCACCGTGCCACGTCGCACAATTTCTAAAAATTTGACACTCGTTACCCTAGGGCGGGCGCAAGTGTCTGAATTTATTGGGATTCTTTTCGGGTTTTCAATTAGGCTGAAGGGCCAATGAACGAGGATGAGTGCCTAAATCTTAGACACCCACTTAAACTGTAGCCAGATTTTAAGCACTTTTTAATCGAGGTTTGGGACTTTTCCTTCATAGTCAGCGTGACTTGATCTGAACCTTTTCAGGGCGATAACAACAATCTCATCGATAGACATACCAGAGACCTTGGACATTCTTTCGATAGTTTCGACCACATCTTTTTCAATTTTGACCTTAAGCTCTTTAAGATCACCTTCATTATGCTTTTGGCTTTTCACAGGTCCTCCCTAATTCAGATTTGCGCCTATATTTACCTTAAGGTTGATAAACCCTCAAGGCACCTTTTTTACGCAGGGACACCAAGGCATTAGTGACCTCATATTCCATTAGCCCTGACTCATTATAGATGTCATCTACTTTGCTATAGTCAGAAATAACCTTAAGTACCTGAAACTCTGTTGAGTTCACCTGGGAACCGTGCAGCATAAAATCCCCCTTAATCAGCAATTTTATATGCCCAGGCGGCTTTAGTTTTTTAGAGGCCAGATAATTTTCATAATGACGTCGGGCCTCTTTTGTAAAATCACTGACACTATAAGAGAAGCTTTCGTTTTCAATTAATTCTGGTTCAACAATGAATTTTAGGGGAAAGGCATCTGTCATGTCTTCAATGAGGATCTTAAAAAGGGAGTTCTTCCCCTCCATCCCTCGATAGAAAGAATCAACGATTAGGCCATCCTTCATTTGAATGGTACCAAGAAACTGTTTTGTTTCTGCGTGGAGAACATTAATACGGCCAGAAAACGAGAAGGTCGCCTGCTCCGTAAGTGAGTTTATTAAAGACAAATCAAATCCTATTTAAAAAGGCTTGAGAAAAATCCCTTTTCCTTATTGTCTTTTTTTTTGAAAAAATCTTCAACCTTTTCGGCCATTCCTAGATAAGCTTTCCAAACTTCACTTCCCTCATGGTCTTTTGAAGCCATATATGGTTGGCCTTCATCGGCTCCCTCTCTTACTGCGGTTACAAGAGGAATTTCGCCAAGGAAGTTTACGCCAAGCTCTTTTGACATTTCCTGAGCTCCGCCTTTACCAAAAATATAGTATTGCTTTTCAGGAGCATCTTCCGGAACAAAATAAGACATATTTTCAACCAGACCAAGAATTGGAACCTTCACCTGCTCGAACATCTTCATACCTTTCCTGGTATCATGCAACGCCACTGTTTGTGGTGTTGAAACAACAACTACTCCATCAATATCTGTAGCTTGTACCATAGAGAGCTGGATATCACCTGTCCCTGGAGGAAGATCGATAATCAAGAAGTCTGTACCTGACCAATCTGCATCGAAAAGAAATTGATTAAGAACTCCACCTAGCATTGGTCCTCGCCAAATAACTGGTAGCTCCTCTTCAATAAAAGATCCAAAACTTATGAATTTAATTCCGTGTGATTCAATTGGAATCATTTTTTTATTTTCATTGGCAGCAGGTTTTGCTCCTCGTTTCCCAAGAAGAATGGGAAGAGAAGGCCCATAAATATCAGCATCAATTAAACCAACAGAATGACCCTTGGCCTTCAAAGATAGTGCTAGGTTCACGGCCAAAGTCGATTTACCAACACCACCTTTACAACTACTGACAGCTATAATTTTTCCAACTCCTGGAACGTGCTTTTTGGGGGCAGGCTGCGCGTGCCCAACATTAAGAGATGCTTGCTGTTTAGGTTGAGCATTTCCGGAAGCTTGGCTTTTCACTTCTGTGCTATCTTTTGAAACAGTCTTAATGAAGATTTTATCTTCATTGAATTGTCCCTTTAGTGCTTCAATCATTTGATTTTCAATTACTCTTTTTTGCTCAGGAGAAATTCCAGATCTTTCATAAACTATAGTCAGGGTTTCCCCGTCCTGTTTGATATCCTGAATTCTTGACTCTTCAAGAAGGGTATTTCCTGTCACAGGATTTTTAACGGCTGCAATACTTGACTTGATCGTTTCAGACATCTAACACCTCGCAAAAATAAATCACTTTTTTTATACCACAGCAAAACCGTTTTGGTAGGTCTTTGCCTACTTTTGGCCAGAGAATGTTCATCCTAAAAAAAATTGGAACGAAATCAAAAATACCCTTATCATTGATAGAAGAGTTAATAAAATTAAACCTTTGAATTCTTAGAATATAGGTGTCTCATTGGCGGGATATAAACGTAGTATTTACCTCATTAATCCAAAGTTCCAACTTCGGTTCAGCCTATATGTCTGTCTCTTCTTGTTTTTGTCCAGTATTGTCTATCCCATTACAATTTATGATGTAATGTCTAACTTTCTCGACTCATCAGTAAAACAAAAAGAAAAAATAGAGCTTCTTTATGAAAGGTGCGGAAGCACCTGTGCGGATCTTCAAGGTAAAGACAAGACTATTTCTGCTAAGCAGTTGCAACAGTCACTTGAAGCCAAGCGCAAGTCCCTGATTTCAGTTCTTGCTCTTTGGCAAATAGGCTTTACAGCGCTCGTATTCATTATGTGTATATTCCTGACCCATAAGGTTGCAGGGCCTTTGTTCAAGCTTCAGAAATTTTTTACCGCTATAGCTGAGGGTGGAGACAATGGTAGACTATTCTTTAGAAGCGGGGACTACTTTACCGAGCTGGCGGACTCCTACAACGATGCGATCAATCAGCTAAAAGAGGATTATAAGAACGATTTTGTTTACCTAAGTGAAGTAAGTGCTTACATCAATAACTTAAGCCTGGTCGTTCCCGATGATAAGAAAGCCGTTCTAAATGAAATAAATAAGCGGCTTAATGAAATTCAGGGGAAATTCAACGAAAAGTCATGAGCCTCTGAATTGAAAATCAATGACAGGAGGTCATTTGCTTTTCTTCAAAACAGGACTCGCTACAATTCTTGTTTTTATGAATATTGCACAAGCTGCAATTTCAACCTCAAGTGATCAAAAGATTCTTTTTGATATTCCAACCAGTAGAACAGACAAGAAACTTTCAAAAGAATTCTATTCTCTACGACTGGAACTAATGAGAGGTAGTGTACAAACAAGGACACTTACAAACATTAAAAAAATGCTTCCAAAATCATTCGCTTTTTTTGGATTCAATGATCTAACTGACAGACTGGACATTCTTATTTCAAGTAAGAGTCGTATCACTAAGTTTCAAACAGCATGTCCAATTGAGAGAAATGCTAAGAGCTCATCTTTACATGAAAACTTTCACGAACTGATTGATTCATACTGCAGACAAGTCTTCACTTCGCTTGTTTCAAAAAATAAAATGAAGATTGAAGCAAATGAAAGACGTTATCTAACCGTTCAAATTGAAAAGTTTCTTTCTGAAAACCCCGATGATCTTGCCTCCTTGCTAGACAGTATTGAGAAGGAATCATTCTTTTTTAAAGACATCAGCAACCTTATCAATGAAAGAATCATTAAAGGTGACCTTGCTCCAGATGAAAGAATTCTTTCAAAAATCAATATTTCACCTGAGCTTACAAGTCACTTTCAAGAAAGAGGACTTCTTGAGGGAAGCTCAAAGAATTACTTTATTAGAGAATTTAAAAGGCTATCTGTGGCAACAGAGAGACACATTATCAATAACAACATCTCTGAAAGCCAAAACACTTTATCTCACACTCTTGGATTCTATATAGAAAATAAAAAGTATATTTCCCAAACAATTGCCTGGAGATATCTTTCACTTGTTGCAGACGAATTCAGAGAGAATGGGCACAAAGATCTTGCACTAGACACATTAGACAAGATCTTAAACATTTCAGGTCCAAACTATTCTGGCGAGACAATCTTTAAGATTTTGACTACATGTTTGAATTTCAGTGATGCAGCCTGTGCCAAGAAGACGATTAAAAAGTATCAACTTGTAGACACAATCAATGAGTTCGACACAAAAGTGAAGTTCTGGGTTGGCCGAAGTTTGGAATTCACCGGGGAGAAGACTAAGGCCGTTGAAATTTACTCGCTAGTCGCAAAAGAATCACCACTGGATTTCTATTCGATTCTAGCTAGTCGTCAACTTTCAATCATTCAAGGTACAAAAACCAATTCAAATGAATTTTTGCCAATCAACATGACTTCAAGTGCTCTTTTTAAAGAAATTCCACAAGCAAAGCTCAATGCCGATTTAAAAAGAACCCTGGCAAGAACTTCACTATGGCTTGAAAATGAAATCGAAAGATTTGTAGAAATTGAATCGGCTGATATCTTGGAACTTCTACCGTCAGAATCTTTTATCGATGAAAATCTTATTCAAAGTTTCGGAAGTCTTGAATTCAAAAGATTCTTGGTACATCAATTGGTAAAGCTCTATAACAACAAAAAACAATATCTGCTGACATTCAAATTAGTTTACAAAAGCATTGAAGATAATATCTATGATTTAACTGATAAAAGCTTGAAGTTTCTCTTCCCATTGGAATATGTAAGCAAGGTAAGAGAAATTGATCCAACAGTTGATCCTCTGCTCATTCTCTCTCTTATTCGACAAGAATCCGCATTCAACCCGAATGCCATGTCTCATGTTGGGGCAAGAGGCCTCATGCAAGTCATGCCAGAAACGGCCAGAAGATTCAAAAAGCGAATCAAGGCCCATCAGCTTAAAAAACCAAAAGTTAATTTGAATATTGGAATTAAGTATTTCAAGAAGTTACTTAAATATTATGACGGTAATTTGATTTACACTTTGGCTGCTTACAACGCAGGTGAAGGTCGTGTAAAAAGATGG
>SBGE01000259.1 GCA_006226755.1 Deltaproteobacteria bacterium
CTATTTGATATACATTTTCAATGAGATCATTAGCACTTAATTGCCATATTATTATATCAGGATGAATTTTAGTGATATGCTCTTGTACCTTTAAAAACTCTTGCAGATTACTCCATCCTGATACACCGTAGGAATAAAAATTCACTTTAAGATCATCTAGTTTTCTATAATAAACGTCTTGATTCGCTAAATTAGATGCATGAGTGAAAGAATCACCTATGAGTAGTATCGTTTTTTTATCTTTATTATGAGTCAGAGGAGAAAATCTAAAACCTCTCTCGTCAACCTTATAAAAGCCACTATCTGTGATTTTATATTCATGATTTTTTTTGATGTCCCAGCCAAAAACAGCATCAAATTTAGCTGAACTTCTTTTGGCTTGTTCAATAGGATCCAACAAATGAAAATGTATTCTAAGCAAGCCCTCTAAAAGACAACTACTCAAGACAATAGATAAGAACAAAAGTATTGTTTTTTTGCTCACTCTTTCATCCATTCAATGCATTTTTTGAGTTGAGACTTCATTTCACTTTTTGGGAAATATACAGGAGCCCCATGGCCAGGGAGTACCCACTCAAAATTATAATCAAGAAGTCTTTCCATACTTTCAATTTGCTTGTTGAAATCATACCAGCAGTGTCTTTTGAAAGCATAGAGATGTCCAAGAGAGTGAGACCAAGCGAGATGATCCCCTGTGAAAAGGAATTTCTCTTTATAAAGCAGTACTGTATGTCCCTTTGTGTGACCTGGTACTGGTATAACTAAAGCATCTGAAGTGAGATTCCAAGGCTCATTTCCTTCTAGTATAATCTCGTAGTGCTCAGTTTTCTTGATCTTATCGCCTTCGTGGATAATTCTTTTTGAATTGAAATGATCGTGAAAAAGATCGGTGTCGGCAATATCATCACGATGAGTGAGGTATTGCCATTCAAGTCCACCCATGTCTTCGATTCTCTTCTTCAAAACAGATGTCATTCTTGGGCTATCAATGAGAATGTTTCCAGTTTTTTCTTGAATGAGCCAAGGAGTAGCCCCATAACTTCTCTCTGAATGATAACCAGTATGAAAAACATTATCCTCAATGAGTCTCGGAAAGACCTCTGCAGGTTTTTTGCTTAAAAGACTTTTGTCAGTGACTCCAATCGAGTTGGTAGGGCATGAGAGAAGTGCCTCATATGATGTCATCCAATCTTCAGGAGTATTTGGGTCCGAATAAACGACACTGGCATCCTCGTCTCTTTTAAAGGTTTTAGGAGCCATCCAGTAACAGGTACCACAATCAATACATGATGAGTCTGTGAAAAAAGAAGAGGCCACATTTTGCGGCCTCTTGAGTTTTATATCTGCCATATATGGCTATTTTAATATTGGGCTTATTGACTGGCCAGATCTCTCTTTGACTCAATATCCTCTTTTGGGAGGTAATAGAGAGTAAATCCAGCAAAAATCTGGTCAGGGTCTTTGATCATAGGCTTGTTGTTTTCATGAATATGAGTCCACCAGCTGGCTTTTTCATAAACTTTATGTGAAATGCTACTTAAGGTATCACCCCTCATCACGAGATAAGGACTTCCTTTTGGTACCCATTTGAATTGGCTTTCAGGGATATTGTATTTGATAATCGATCCCATCTTTAGAGCACCATCAACGTCTGGATTCAATGCTTTGATATCTTTCCATCTTCCAAAATCTCCATAAAGTTTGAAAGCAATCTGCATCAAAGTATCACCCTTTTGCACGGTGTACTCTGCTACGTCTTGAGAAAGAGAGATTTGTTCTTCTTGTACTCCTGAACTATTTTCTGCCAGAACTTCTTCCTGAACAGGTTCAGATGCTTGTTCTTTATCTACATCAACAACCATGAGGTCTTGGTTCTCTTGGTCGCCTTCTTCAATACCTTGGACATCATCTGCATCAGCAACGTAGTCAGCAGAGTCACTATTGGATTGAATCTCGTCTCCAGATGATTCTTCTAGGGAAATACTCTCATCAGCATCAATCCCTTCAACACCATCAGATGTCGAGACATCACTCATCTCTATACTGTTATCCATACTCCCATGGTAGGCATCTTTCTTTTTACTTGAGCAGCTGGCAGCGACGAAAAGCAGCATGATCACCATCAGCATTCTGGAATTTTTCATTTCTTGTCCTTTTGTTAGCACTGAAATTACAAGCCCGATAATCGTAACATCTAGAACAAAGAGAAATGGCAAATGAGTAGAGTATTTTTACTTATCCAATGAAAGCAGTGGGATAGATACTCTAAGGGATAATTTCGAAGCAGATTCACTCATAGAAAATCAGTGAATCTGCCGCTTATTGACTCTATTTTTTGGCACTTTTTATGGTTTGAAGATATTGTCTTCGTCTCCATTTACACCTGTGAGATAAGTTCCATTGTGAGAGTTGGATTGCTCAAGCTCTCTCATAATAGTCTGATAACTCCATGTTTTTCCACGTACAAATCCATCAATAAAACTGGTCATGTTTGGACCTGCAGTATCAGAATAAGTTGGAAGACCAGAAGTTACGATATCAAGAAACTCACTTCCACCTTTGGCGTTGAAAAACATTCCATTGAAATAAGGATAAGAGCTACAGCCATTGAAAAAGAATAACTGGTATTTCTTTTGAACAAAATCGACTGGAGGAAGATTATCTAAATGAAGGTTTCCTCCAAGCCCACTGTGCCCATCATAAATCAGGATATCGGCTTCTTCTAATCCTTTTGTAATATGATTATGGAAAGTATCATCTTTAGAATTCACCTGAGTGTCAGAAAGGAGAATTTTCACTCTCACATTTATGGCCATACCATTGGAAGATTTCATTTCCTTCTCATAGAGACGAAGGAAATTGATCCCTTTCCCGACTTTCGTTTTGTATTCTCTGAAGGCATCTTTTTTATTTGTTAACTTGTAACCTTGGGATTCAAGTTCCTCTTCGACATATTCCATAGCAACAAAGGCGTGATCGTCTTTATCTGGTTTGCTTAAATCAAGATTTTCCTCGTCGATGTAACCAATATAAAGATGGATATCAACATTTTTACCATTACCGTTATCACCATATAGGTATTGGTACTCTGGGTAAGTTGATCGTGTGCTAGGTAGTTTCTTTAGTTGTCCCTTGATTCTTAGTACGTCTTTGGTATTGGTCGCTAAGGGACATTCTGCTTTGTCTGGGTCCCAGAAATACCAAAAGTCACCTTCGGTGTTGTAATGCTCGTCTGTACAAGGATTAAAATCACCAACAAGTCCCAGCTCGTAAATAGTATTAGGGTCTAGAGGAAGTTTGATAGGTAGATTTCTTGTGGCAGAACTTTTAAAGGCTTTTTTACTCCAGGCAACTTTGCCTTCAAACGAGTAAGAAACCAAAAGGCCCTCTGCTGTTTGTTTCTTTTTGATATTTTTAATTTTGTATGTTTCGCCAAGAACTCCTGGAAAAGGAAATTCTTCTAGAAAACTTTCTGCCTGAAAAGTTCCCATCAAGTGTTGAATTTGAAAATCAATTTGTTCTCTTATTTCTTCACTTGATGAAGTTAATGTATCAGTGATGAGAGTTTTACTTTTGAAGGTCAGAATGGCTTCAACTGACTCTGCTCCATAGTATTTATTCTCAGCGCTAAAAGATTTGTTCGTGATCATCGTAAGAATGATCAATAGGATTAATCTCATTTAAGCCCCCGCATGGTAATGAAAAAAGGCAATATCCCATGTTTAGATAATTCTTGCGAGTGGCCTGTAAATTATTCAAGTCTGTAGGTGTCTGAAATTAAAGGGGAAAAAACGTCAAATTGGACTTTGAAGGGCATACTTCAATAGGAGTCAGGACAGGTGTAAAGCAAGCATCTGCATTCATGAAAAGGTTGGTCCAGTATTCTCTGGTTTGAGAGCCGACGAGGGTCTGAATATCTTGTTTGAGTGGGCTGAATTCTTTTCCAATTCCAGGGTGTCGAGTTAGCCATTCTGGCTTATTTATTTGGTTGCAGAATTGGTCCCAGAATTTTTTCTCCATGGCCCCTAAGGCCATGAATTTTTCATCTTTAGTTTTATAGATACTGTAACAAGCGGACTCACCTGTGATGATACCAGGAGCTTTTGCTTCTAATTGATTTTTTATAATGGCAAGAAATGGTAGTAGAGAGTGAGTCATTGATACATCAAGATGAATGGCCTCGTTGGTTTTTTTTACTTGATGTAGGGCCGCGAGTATTGAGGAAAGAGATGTCATCGATCCTCCTGCAATATCGGCTAACTGAAAACCAGGTACAGGTATGGAGCCATTCTCTTCCAGAGTAGAGAGAATTCCTGACCAACCCAAATAATTGATGTCATGACCAGGATGCGAGTTCTTTTCATCTTTTTGACCATAACCACTGATAGAGCAGAGTATGATTTGGGGATTTCTTTTTTTTAGTTGATCAAAGCCAATTCCCATTTTTTCCATAACACCTGGTCTAAAGCTTTCCACGACAATGTCGGCATCCTGAACCATCTCAAGTAGAGATTCCTTTCCGTTTTTTTCCTTAAGGTCAATTTCAACAAAGGTTTTTCCTTCATTTAGTTTTTGATAAAGGACTCCTACACCATTTTCATCGAGAGGAGGGTAGTGTTTGGCATAATCTCCAACATGTGGATCTTCTATTTTAATGACTTCTGCACCCATGTCACAAAGCCATCGAGTACAAAGTGGACCTGGCAACAATCTGGTCAGATCCACAATTTTAGTTCCTGTTAGCGCGTTAGACAGAATCAATTGTAGAAACTCTCTTTGCCATCAAGAATTTTTGGCGGTGAAAAACGTTTACCGAATTTCTTCTCTAATTCCAAACATCTTTGTTTGAAATTTTGAGGACCGATGTACTCTACAAAACCAATCGTCCCCCCAGTCCAAGCTGGAAATCCCCAGCCCATGATGGAACCAACGTCTGCGTCTCTTGTGGTTGTCAGAATATTTTCCTCAAGACAACGGAGTGTTTCTATAGACTGGATATAGAGAAGTCTATCTTTGACTTCTTCAAGTTCGGGTTGAATTTTATTCAACGGATAAAGTTTCCCAAGTTCAGGAGAAAGAAACTTTTTGCCATCCGTTGGATATTCATAAAAACCTTTTCCTGCTTTTCTCCCAAGTCTTCCAAGCTCTTCAACGAATCGGGTAGAGAGATCGAGAGTTGCTTTATCTACTGACTCTACTCCGAGATCTTCCATTGTTTGTTTGATTATGTGATAGATCAAATCGATACTGACTTCATCTGCCACAGCGAGAGGCCCAACTGGCATACCAATCATTTTTCCAGCATTTTCAATTAGTGCCGGTGATACACCTTCTGAAATAAGATTGATCCCTTCTGAAACGTAAGTCGTAAAAACTCTCGAAGTGTAGAATCCTCTTCCATCATTTACAACTATTGGAGTTTTTTTGATTGCACGAACATAATCAATACACATGGCCAGTGCTTTATCTTGAGTCTTCTCTCCCATAATGATCTCTACAAGGGGCATTTTATCGACAGGTGAAAAGAAGTGGAGACCGATGAACTGTTCAGGTCTCTTACTTTCAGTTGCAAGTCCTGTAATAGGAAGAGTGGATGTGTTCGAAGCGAAAATGCCTTCTTCTGGCATTACGGCTTCACTTTCTGCTGTAACTTTCGCTTTTAAGCCACGATCTTCAATCACAGCTTCAATGACTAAGTCACAACCTTTCATATCACTGGCATCTGTTGTCGTCGAAATCAGTGAGAGAACTTGTTCTTTTTTCTCTGGAGTACATCTGCCACGTTCAATCAACTTATCAAGAACTTTTGCAGAATATGCTTTGCCTCTATCCAGAGTTTCTTGACTGATGTCTTTCATCACACAAGGAATTCCGGCCATAGCGGTGGCGTAGGCGATTCCACTTCCCATCATTCCTGCACCTAAAATACCGACTTTTCCAATCTTACTTTCTGGTACATTCTTTGGGCGAGCTTCGCCTTTGTTACATTCATTAATACTATAAAACAAAGTCCTGATCATATTCTTGGTTGATTGATTCAAAACCAATTCTGTGAAATAACGAAGTTCAATTTCAAGACCCTGGTCTATTGGAACCTGGCATCCTTCATAAACTGCACAGAGAATATTTCTCGGAGCAAGATAGTTTCCGTGAGTTTTCTCATTCATCATCGCCGTTGATGCCGGTATAACTTGATAGCCACGAGGAGATTGAACTTCTCCTCCAGGAAGTTTGAACTTCTTATCGTCCCAAGGTTGAGAAATTTCCGGATGAGACTTGATAAACTCAACCGCCTTGTTGATTAGCTCACCTTCGTTTTCAGCAAGAGCATCAATGAGGCCAGCTTCCAATGCTTTTTGAGGGTCGAGCTGTTTGCCTGTTGTTAAATAGAGTAGAGAATTTTGTAGTCCAATCATTCTTGGAAGTCGTTGTGTTCCACCTCCTCCCGGGAGTAGACCAAGTGTCACTTCAGGAAGTCCAATTTTTGCTTTTGGTTTGTTTATACAAATTCTGTGATGACATCCCAAAGCAAGCTCATAACCTCCTCCAAGAGTTGTTCCTGTAAGGGCCGCAACAGCAGGTTTTCCCCAAGTTTCAATTTTACGAAGAGACTTATGGAGAAGTGAGGTTAGTTGGACACAGTCTTCTGCAGATTTGATTGATCTCAACATTTCGAGATCACCACCAGCGACAAATTCATCCCTTGCTGAAGTCAGAATCAAACCAGTGTTTTTATCATCTGAAGTGATCTCTTCAATTTTTTGATGAAAAGTTCTTACGAATTCTTCATCAATGACGTTCATAGGTTTTTTCTCACAATCAATTGTGAGAATTACAATATTATTTTCATCCAAGTTTATTTTCATCATGATCAGACTCTCTCGATAATTGTCGCAATACCCATTCCGCCACCAATACATAGAGTGACGAGACCAGTTGATTTATTTTGTCTTTCAAGTTCATCAAGAACTGTTCCTAGTAGCATGGCCCCTGTCGCTCCAAGCGGGTGCCCCATAGCGATTGCTCCACCGTTCACATTAACTTTAGACATATCGGCTCCGACCTCATCAACAAATCTAAGAACAACTGAAGCAAAAGCTTCATTGATTTCAATCAAGTCTATGTCTCCGATATTCATTCCAGCCGCTCTCAATGCTTTCTCAGTTGCAGGACCAGGCCCTGTTAACATGATAGTTGGCTCTGTTGAAACCATGCTGAATGATCTAATCTTTGCTCGTGGTTTAAGTCCAGCCTTGTTACCAGTTTCTTCATTTCCAAGAAGAACAACCGAAGCACCATCTACTATCCCACTAGAGTTACCAGCGTGGTGAATGTGGTTGATTTCTGTCACGCTTGGATACTTTTGAATGGCTACAGAATCAAATCCATATTTTGTTCCCATCTCAAGGAAACTTGGTTTCAATCCGGATAGACTCTCGACAGTTGTTCCTGGACGGATATGTTCATCTCGATCGAGTATGGTCATGCCATTTTGATCGATTACAGGAATGATACTTTTTTGAAATCTCTTTTCTTCCCATGCCAAAGTTGCTTTTTTCTGAGATTCAACAGCAAAAGAGTCTACATCTGTTCTAGAGTAGCCACCAAGAGTCGCAATCAGGTCCGCAGAAATTCCTTGAGGGACAAAATGTGTTTTAGTCGCCACATCTGGATCAATCATCCAGGCACCACCGTCACTTCCAATTGGAATACGGCTCATGGCCTCAACTCCACCAGCAACAATCATGTCAAAGTACCCACTCATGATAGAGCTTGCACCTTGATTTATTGCTTCCAGACCAGATCCACAGAAACGATTCAAAGTGAAACCACTGGTAGTATCTGCGTAACCAGCATAAAGAGCTGCTGACTTGGCAATGCAACCACCTTGTTCTCCAACTTGAGTCACGCATCCTAAGATCACATCGTTAACTAAACTAGTGTCGAGATTATTTCTTTGTTGAATAGATTCAAGAACAGTTTTGGCCAAATGGACCGGCCTTACTGTGTGAAGTTTTCCATCGGCCTTTCCTCTTCCGCGAGGAGTACGAACGGCATCGTAAATGTAGACTGTTTTCATCGGGTACCCTTTTGTTGATCAACTTATTTTGCCAAAAAAATAAGGTACGTGATACTTTTTTATCTGAATCTAAAAGATGTTTTGATGTGCACCATGGAGGGATGCCATGCACGAGTCGATGATGACACCTGAGTTGGTGGAATTTCAAAATTCATTCAAAAAATGGGTTGAGAATGAACTTGTTCCTCATCATGAAAAATGGGAAGCACAGGGAATTACTCCTCGTGAGCTCTATACTAAAGCTGGAGAGCAGGGCTTTCTTTGCCTGACCGCTCCTGAAGAGTATGGCGGAATGGGATTGGATTTTCGTTATGCATCTGTTGTGATCGAAGAGCTCGGTTATGCTCTAACTAGTGGAGCAGCTTTCTTTTTGCACTCTGATGTTATCGCTCCTTATCTTTACCATTATGGAAATGAGGAGCAGAAGAAAAAATGGATACCTGGACTTGTTAGTGGTGAACTGATTTCCGCTATTGCGATGACTGAGCCAGGCACAGGTTCAGACCTTCAAGGAATCGCGACTAAGGCTGAACTCAAAGGTGATCATTGGGTTCTAAATGGCGCCAAAACGTTTATTAGTAACGGACATATATCCAATTGGGTTATCGTCGTTGCACGAACTGAAGTTCCAGGAAGTGAAAACTCTAAATTTGCTCCGCTTTCTCTTTTTGTAGTGGAAGAAGGGATGGAAGGTTTTGAGAGAGGTCGAAATCTATCAAAAATGGGATTGAAAGCGCAGGATACAGCGGAACTTTCATTCACTAATTGCAAAGTTCCAAAAGAAAATCTTTTGGGAGAAGTCGGTAAAGGTTTTCTCTATCTCACAAATGAACTCGCTGCAGAGAGGCTTACCGTTGCGATATGGTCATTAGCAACTGCAAAGAGATGTCTAGATTTGACAGTTGAATACACCAAAGGTCGAAAAGCATTTGGTCGCTCAATTTCGGATTTTCAAAATACAAGATATAAGCTTGCCGAGATGGCGACTGAAATTAGTCTTGGAGAAGCCTTTGTTGATCGATGTATCAATGGAATGGTTGAAGAAAAGGATATGATCGTTGAGGCGTCTAAGGCGAAGTATTGGTGTAGTGAAATGTTGGGAAGAGTTGCTGATGATTGCGTTCAGCTGTTCGGTGGATATGGATATATGAATGAATATCCGATTGCTAAAGCCTATGTAGATGCCAGAGTTCAAAGGATCTATGCCGGAACAACAGAAATTATGAAAGAAATTATATCAAGGGATTTATTAAAATGAGTTTAAAACTTTATGGTCCTGCTAGAAGTCGGGCCTTCAGATGTATCTGGACACTTGAAGAATTGGAAATGCCATTTGAACACGTTCATGTAGACACAAGTAAAAGTGAACACAAGTCAGATGAGTTTCTAAACAAAAACCCTTATGGAAAAGTGCCTGTCCTTGAAACTTCTGATGGACATTATCTCTTTGAAAGTGCTGCTATTTGCTTATTCCTTGCAGATCTTAAACCTGAAGTAGGGCTTGCTCCCGCCGCAGGATCTCTTAATAGAGCAAAGATGAATCAATGGCTACATTTTGGATTGAATGAGCTAGATGCCTACCTGTGGGTTATTGCTCGTAACGAGTGGTTCTATGGAGATAAGAAATCACAAGAGGCCATAGATCAGTCCAAAATGATGTTGGAGGCCAGTTTGAAAGTCCTTACTGATCATCTGGCTGAGAATAATTGGCTGATTGGCGAGGATTTCACAGTTGCAGATATTATTGTTGGGCAAACTCTATTTTGGGCGACGATGTTGGAGATACCACTTTCTGACACTTTAAATGCATATATTTCAAAATGTCGTGATAGAGATCATTTTCCTAACGTTAAAAAGTATTTACCATCTTAGACTATGCTGAAAAAAATATTTTATCTTGATACCCGATCTTTGGCGCTCATGAGAGTCGTCATTGGTTTAACGTTCCTAGGTGATATCCTCCATCGATTTGGTGATATCAACGCATTTTATTCAGACCAGGGAATACTTACCCGAGCTGAATTCATTCAGAATTATGGAATCCACAGCAAATGGGGCCTGCTTTTGGCCGGAGGGGAGTCCTGGTGGGTTTTCCTTATTTTTGCGATTGGTACTATTTTTGGAGTCATGTACACCAAGGGGATTAGAACTAGACTGAGTGCAGTTGTGATTTGGGTGGTCTATATGAGTCTTCATAATAGGCTACCAATCATTAACCATGGAGGAGACAATCTCACCAGATTGCTTTTCTTCTACAGCATTTTTCTTCCTGTTGGTGCTGAATACTCCATGGATAAAGTTTTAAATTCTAAATGGGCAGAAGTTCCAAGGAAATACTTTTCATCCTGGACCGTTCTTCTTTTTGTCCAGGCGATTTGCATTTATTGGTTTACGATTTGGTATAAGTGGCATCCACATTATAAGACCGAATTTTCTGCTGTATACTACGCTCTTCAACTAGAGGCCTTTACCACTCCAATAGGAAAATTTTTAAAAGACTATATCTGGCTTGGTAAATTTCTTACTGTTGGTACGATGTTGATAGAAGCAATTTGTCCTGCACTTTTGCTTGTGACTTTCAAACAGGCATGGATGCGTGGAATTTGTGTCGCTGGATTTTTTGCACTTCACATTGGCATTTGGCTAACTTTTATCCTCGGAACTTTTCCACCTGCTTGTATCGCTCTTTGGTGTGCTTTTATTCCTAGCGAATTCTGGGATTGGATTGGAACCAAGATTCCTCGAGGAAAGGGGATGACTCTTTTTTATGATAAAGAATGTGGATTTTGTCGTAAGTTCAGTTTGATGATCAGAGAAGCTTTGTTTTTGAAAGAAATGGATGTTCAAGAAGCTCAGAGTGACAAAAAAGCAGATGAGTTGATGAAAGCTGAAACTTCCTGGGTATTACGTTCAAACCAAGAATATTTCACCAAATTTTCTGTTTATAAAGAAATGATTTTAAATTCATATTATCGACCTTTCGGAAAGCTCTTGGTCTTCAAAGATCTTGGTGATTCGATATACAGCTATCTCTCGAAAAAACGTGAATGTTTTGGAATTATGCTAAACAAAATTGGGAGTTCTTCACCATGGCACCCTATGAAATGGAAAGGTCAGATTTTTGGTGTCATCATTTCTTTGTTTGTGTTCGCGTGGAACTTGGAAGGGACTTGGGCGGTCAGAGGGTTTGATATCCAAAGACCATTTACTGACTTTGTTTTTGCTCTTCAGTTGAATCAGCAGTGGAACATGTTTGCACCATCACCGATGAAAACTGATGGTTGGTATGTTTTTGAAGGGGAGCTTGAAAACGGTAAAAAATGGGACATCTATTACGATGAGGCCATTGATTTCAATTACAAACCAGATCCAATGAGAAGTCGATATAAGAACACTCAATGGAGAAAGTTTTTAATCAGTGCTTGGTATAAGAAAAACAATAGCTATCGGCAGTATCTTGCCAGATGGGTTTGTCGTCAATGGAATAGGTCACACAATGGAGCCGAGAAGGCGAGAAGACTAAATATGTACTACATGAATGAACGGACTCCGCCTATTGGTGAACCTATACCAAAGCCGCAGCCCGTTTCAACATGGGAAGGGGCTTGCGCCCCTTGATTATTTTTTCTTGAAGTGAAATTCTACGATAGGTTTCAATTCAAATTTGGCAAGAAAAGGAACTTCAAGTCCACCTTTTCCTCTTAATCTGACTCTTACTTTTGAAAGTTGGTGAGAGTCAGCATTTCCTTTATCAGCATCTTCAAGATTTTGGGTGATTACTTTCAATTCTTCAGTGAGAAAGTCAGAAAGATCATAGTCTTTAGCTGAAAGAGAAACACTTGTAATCA